>JALHTD010000344.1 GCA_022865555.1 Thermoanaerobaculaceae bacterium
CTGGGCCTTGCTGGCCTCTCCCTGCGGGCGGTGTTCCTGTTGGCCGTGATCCCCGCCGTGGCGGTCGTCGTGGTGCTGGTCGGCTGGGTCCGGGAGACCCCGCGCGCGGCGCTCGCTCCCCCGGCAAAGGCGGCGGGGGCGTGGCGTGAGCTGGGCCGCCCGATGCACGTGGTGCTCGCGGCGTTGCTGCTGTTCACCCTCGGCAACTCTACCGACGCGTTCCTGCTGCTGCGCCTGTCGGGCGCCGGCGTATCGGCTGCCGGCGTGGCGCTCCTGTGGTCGGCGTTCCACGTCGTGAAGATGGTGTCGACCTACGTCGGCGGCCGCATCTCGGACAGACTCGGGCGGCGTCCGATGGTGATCATCGGCTGGGCCTACTACGCCTCCGTGTACCTCGTCTTCGCCCTGGTCAGCTCGCGGGCCGCGATGATTGCGACGTTCCTCGCCTACGGCCTCTACTACGGCCTCACGGAGCCGGTAGAGCGAGCTTGGGTGGCGGACCTCGCGCCGCCACACCTGCGCGGCACGGCGTTCGGGCTCTACCACGGCGTCATCGGCCTGGCCGCCCTGCCGGCAAGTCTGCTGTTCGGTCTGCTCTGGCAGCGGCTCGGCGCCCCAGTGGCGTTCCTCACCGGGGCCGGCCTCGCCCTCGCCGCTACGGTTCTCCTGGCCCTGGTGCCGCGCGGTGCGCCTCGGCCCTAGCCTCCCGGGCGATCGCCCGGACCAGACCGGAGAAGATGAGCCTGTGCGCAGGGTAGAGGAGGTTCCAGTACAGCGCACCCCCGAGGCCGACCGGCGCGAACAGCGCGGTCTGCACCAGGCGCGTGCCGTCGCCGTCAGGCACGGCCTGCCACTGCAACCAGGCCCGTCCCGGGAGCCTCATCTCGGCCCGCAGGCGCAGCAGGCGCGGCGGCTCCACTTCCTCGACGCGCCAGAAGTCGAGTGCCTCCCCGGCGAGCAGTTCGCGAGGGTGGCGGCGGCCGCGACGCAGGCCAGGGCCACCGGTCACGCGGTCCACGAGGCCACGCAGCCACCACGCCCAGTTCCACACGAGCCAGCCGCGCTCGCCGCCGAGGCTCGAGAAGATCTCGAAAACCGTTTGCGGGCTCGTCTCGATGCGCACCGTCCGCACCTCGCGGATCAACCCCTCCCGGTCGGAGAGTTCCACCGTCGAGCCGCTGCCGAGTGCACCGCTCCATCGTGTCTCCACCTCTCCCCGCTCGATGGCCCCCAGCGCCTCCTCGACGGCGCGCCGGTACGTGAGCGGCCGGATCGCCGGAAACAACGACAGTGCTCTGGCGGTGTCCGCGAGCAGCGGGTGGATGACGCCCTCGATGATGGGGACCGCCAGCCGGTTGGG
Source organism: Thermoanaerobaculaceae bacterium (assembly GCA_022865555.1). Classification (GTDB taxonomy): domain Bacteria; phylum Acidobacteriota; class Thermoanaerobaculia; order Thermoanaerobaculales; family Thermoanaerobaculaceae; genus RBG-13-68-16. The sequence goes on from JALHTD010000344.1 coordinate 1,361, forward strand.
TATCGGCGTCACCAGGCCGACCCAGCGCGCCGCGAGCCCGGGGGCCAGCACGGGGACCGGCACGATCACGCGCCTGAGGCCGCGCACCTGCGCGTACACCTCCATCATGTGTTTGAAGCTGAGCGCGTCCCCCCCAACCTCGACCACCCCGAGCGGCTCGCGCTCGAGCGCGGCGAGCAGGTAGCTCAGAACGTCCCTCACCGCGATCGGCTGAACGGGGTTGCCGACCCACCGTGGGGCCACCATCACCGGTAGCCTCTCGGTGAGGTAGCGGACCATCTCGAAGGAGGCGGAGCCCGCCCCGATGATGGGACCGGCGCGCAGCTCCGTCGTGGGGAGCGCTGCACGGAGGATCCCGCCCACTTCCGCGCGGCTCGCGAGGTGGGTCGAGGCCTGCCCCACCTCGGGCATGAGCCCGCCCAGGTAGACCACCAGCCGCGCACCGGATGCAGCGGCCGCAAAAGCGCGCGCGGCCCGGGCGTCCATGTTTGCGAAGTCGCGGCCCGCGGTCATCGAGTGGACCAGGTAGAACGCGGCTTCGATGCCCTCGAGCGCAGCGGGCAGCGTAGCGGGCTCCAGCAGGTCTGCCTTCGCGAGCTCGACTCCGTCGGCCCAGGTCCTTCCTGCGATGCGTGCGGTATCCCGCACGAGCAGGCGAACATTGTGTCCCCGCTCCAGCAGACGCGGCACCAGGCGGCCACCGATGTAGCCCGTCGCACCGGTCACGAGCACCTTCATCGCCACCTCCCCAGACGAGATATTCGCACGCTTCCCCCAGCGCTCCGAGCCGAGCCTGCGTTCAGGCTTCCCTTGAGAACGGTGCTGGCGCACAATTGACCGTTCCACCACGTCCGCTGGTGCGGCACAGGGAAGAGCGGGGCCGGCAACGGCGTTTGCACGTACAGGCCAGGCGTGAACGCAGGTCAGGCTTGGCCCGGCCGTTCACCGCTGCCCTGCGACCCCTTCCCACCGCTTTCGGTGCCAGATGCCACGGGGTGGAAAGCGGTGATCGGAGTCCGGCAGAAGGCGAACAACGGGGGATGTGAGGATGAGCGACACGGCTTCTTTCAAAAAGCAACTGTTCGACACCGACCCGCAGGAAACCGCGGAGTGGGTCGAGTCGCTCGACCACGTTCTCGAGACCGAAGGGCCCGAGCGGGCCAGGTTCCTCCTCCGAAAGGTGCTCAAGCGGGCGCGCATGCAGCACCTCGGGATCGAGGTGATCCAGACCCCGTACATCAACACGATCTCGCCGGAGCAGGAGCCAGCGTTCCCGGGCGACGAGGAGATGGAGAAGCGCATCCGGCGCATCGTGCGGTGGAACGCGATGGCCATGGTCACGCGGGCCAACCATCGCTACCCCGGGCTCGGCGGTCACCTTTCCACGTACGCATCGGCAGCCGCGCTCTATGAGGTCGGATTCAATCACTTCTTCCGCGCAAGTGCGGACGGGAGCGGGGACCAGATCTACTACCAGGGGCACGCGGCGCCTGGCATCTACGCCCGGGCTTTTCTCGAGGGCCGCCTCGGCGAGGAGCACCTCGATGCGTTCCGGCGCGAGACCACGGGCCACGGGCTGCCCTCGTACCCCCACCCGCGCTCGATGCCACAGTTCTGGGAGTTCCCCACGGTCTCGATGGGGCTCGGGCCCCTGAACGCGATCTACCAGGCGCGTTTCAACCGCTACCTCCACAACCGGGGGCTGAAGGACACCTCGGCCTCACGTGTGTGGGCGTTCCTCGGGGACGGGGAAACCGACGAGCCCGAGGCTCTCGGTGCTCTCCACGTGGCCGCGAGCGAGGGGCTCGACAACCTCATCTTCGTCGTGAACTGCAACCTTCAGCGGTTGGACGGCCCGGTGCGGGGCAACGGAAAGATCATCCAGGAGCTCGAGGCCGTCTTTCGCGGCTCGGGCTGGAACGTGATCAAGGTCATCCTCGGCCGCGAGTGGGACGACCTGTTGGCCCGCGACACCTCGGGCATCCTGGTCGAGCGCCTCAACACCGTGGTGGACGGCTGGTGGCAGCGTTACCACGTGGAGGGCGGCGCCTTCATGCGCCAGCACTTTTTCGGCGCCGACCCGCGCCTGACGAAGCTCGTGGAGCACCTCTCCGATTTCGAGATCTGGAACCTCAAGTTCGGCGGCCACGACTACCGAAAGGTGTACGCCGCCTACAAGCTCGCGACAGAAACAACGGGGCGCCCCACCGCGCTCCTCATCAAGACCGTCAAGGGCTGGGCGCTCGGCAAGGACTTCGAGGGACGCTACACCACGCACCAGCTCAAGAAGCTCAACACGGCGCAACTGCGGGCGTTCCGGGACGTCGTGCACCTCCCGATCCCGGATCAGGATCTTGTCGAGGAGCCGCCCTACTACCACCCCGGCATGGACAGCCCCGAGGTGGCCTACCTGCTGGAGCGCCGCCGCGCCCTCGGCGGGACTCTGCCCCAGCGCAGGACCCAGGTGAGCGTGCCGGCGCTCCCGGGCGAGGATGTCTACGAAGAGTTCTACCAGGGAACACCGGAGAAGCGCGAGGTCTCCACGACGATGGCGTTCGTCCAGCTGCTCCGCAAGCTCGTCCGCACCAGGGAGCTGGGGCCGCGGATCGTGCCCATCATCCCGGACGAGGCTCGCACCTTCGGCATGGAATCCCTGTTCAAGGACCTGGGCATCTACGCCGCCAAGGGGCAGCTCTACGAGCCCGTGGACCACAACCTGATCCTGCGCTACCGGGAGGCAAGGGACGGCCAGATCCTGGAGGAGGGGATCACCGAGGCCGGCTCGATGGCCTCGTTCACCGCGGCTGGAACCGCCCACGCCACGCACGGCCTGTCCATGGTGCCCTTCTACATCTTCTACTCGATGTTCGGCTACCAGAGGGTTGGCGATCTGGTGTGGGCGTTCGGCGACGCGCGCGGCCGGGGGTTCCTCCTCGGCGCCACCGCCGGCCGCACGACACTTCAGGGCGAGGGGCTGCAGCACGACGACGGGCACAGCCACGTGCTGTTCTCGGTGATGCCCAACGTGCGCGCCTACGACCCCGCCTTCGCCTACGAGCTGGCCGTGATCATCAAGGACGGCATCAGGAGGATGGTGGAGCGCCAGGAGGACGTCTTCTACTACATCACACTCTACAACGAGAACTACGACATGCCGGCGATGCCCGAGGGCGTCGAGGAGGGGATCGTCCGGGGCATCTACCTCCTGCGAGCCACGACCGGCGAGTTCCAGCACAGGGCACAGCTGCTCGGCAGCGGAACCACGCTGCGCGAGACGCTGCGGGCGGCCGACATCCTGGCCGAGCGGTTCGGCGTCGGCGCCGACGTCTGGAGCGTGACCAGCTACCAGCAGCTGCGCGCCGATGCGCTCGCCGCGGAACGCTGGAGCCGCCTCCATCCCGCCGAGCCCGCGCGCGTGCCCTTCCTGACGCAGCAGCTGGCCGACTCACCCGGGCCGGTCGTCGCGGCCAGCGAGTACATGAAGCTGGTGCCGGACATGGTGGCGCGCTTCGTCCCTCGGGGCCTGACCCCCCTCGGCACGGACGGCTACGGCCTCTCGGACACCCGCGCCGCGCTGCGCCGCCACTTCGAAGTGGACGCGGAGAGCATCGTGGTTGCGACGCTTGCGGCCCTCGCACGCGACGGGAAGGTGCCTCGCGATCTCGTGGCCTCCACGATCATCGCCTTCGGCCTCGACCCCGACCGCCCCGATCCCGCCGCCCGCTGAATGACCCCAGTGGCTTGGAGTCCGCGGGGTAACTGCCCGCACTGAATTCACTCGCCTGGAATCCCGTATGTGCAGCTCTCACGAGCAACAAAGAACCAGCGCGTGGGGGTAGTCAATCCGCCAAGCGGGTGTCAGCGGCCATGCCTCCCGAGGCCGCGGGAACCCAGCGGGCGGACCGGGCCGGGGTGTCGGTGATCCCGCAGAGCGGGAGACACCGAGGGGCCCCGGCACGGCACGCGCTGCTGGGTCGCGGCCGAGGGAGTCTTGGCGCGCAGCGAGCGGGGGCGAGCAAGCGACGAGCGGCCGCGCACCCGCTTGGCAAAACAAAGACACCACGCAGTGGCAAGAAAAGCGATCAGTGAATGCGGGGGAGGATCTTGAGGAAGATCGCCTTGCCGTCGCCGGGGGCGTAAAAGTCGGGGAGCTCGGCGGCGATCTCGTAGCCGCAGCGCAGGTAAAACGCCCGGGTCGGTGCGTAGTGTTCGCGCATCGAGGTCTCGAGGTACACGCGGGTGTGGCCTTCGCGGGCCATCCATGTCTCGGTCGTCTCCAGCAGCGTGCGACCCAGTCCCTTGCCCTGCGAGGCGGGGTGCACGGCCATCCAGTACAGGTCCGCCGAGGTCAGCGTGACGGCGATCGGGCCCCAGCAGACGTACCCTGTCACGTTCCCCTCATCCTCCAGAATCAGAAAGCGGTAGTGGCTCTTCTTCCCATGAGCGAGGCCTTCGTCCATGAGCTCGAGGGCGACCTGCAGCTCCTTTGCGTTGAAGAAGCCTGTGGAGCGAAGCAGTCCCTCGAGCGGCGCGCGGTCCTCGGGTCGCAGATCGGTTCGGATGTTCACACGGCCTCCGGGGTCAAAAGCAGACCGCCGCAAGCCTAGCACCGAAACCTGGGGCTCAGCTCCGGAGGGCGGCTCCCACGATTCGGCCCACCACGTCCGCGGTGGTGAGGACTGCCTGGCCTGCCGCGGCCATGAAACCGGCGTCGGCCGAAAGGCACGGGTTCGTGTTCACTTCGAGGATGACGGGGCGCCCAGCTTCGTCGAGCCGCAGATCCACGCGGCCGTACCCCGTGAGGCCGCAGGCGTCCCAGGCCGCGAGCGCCAACTCGCGGAGGTGCGCACACAACGC
>JALHTD010000345.1 GCA_022865555.1 Thermoanaerobaculaceae bacterium
CTCCCGGCCATCTGCATCGCGGCCGTCGCGCTGCTCGGGGCCCTCCAGGCATCCACGTTCCCTGCGACCATTGTACGCACAATCTCGCCGGAACACGCCTTGCTGCAGGCTGTTGCGCACGAAACGCTCGCGGATGCCGGGTTCGCCCGCGAGGTCCGCTCCTCGCTCTCGCTCGCTCCCTCCGCTTCGCGCGCCGCTGCGCTCACGATTGCCGCGGTAGCGGCATGCCTGCTGGCCGCCATCGCCGCCGCGCGCGAGCGCAGCCACCGCCGCGTGCTCGCCTTCGCGCTCCTGGCCTCCGCACTCTTCCAGGTGCTCTACGGTGCCGCCTCCCTCGCGGCTCGCCGGGCCACGATCTGGGGGCAGGTCGTCCCAGGCGACGCGGCGAGGCTACGCGGCACCTTCATCAACGCGGACCACCTCGCCTTCTACCTTGAACTGGCGCTGGCGGTAGCGTTCGCGTGGGGATGGTGGGCGCTACGCCGTGCTCGCGACAGAACCGCGCTCGAGCACCGAATTGCGCTCGTCGCCGGTCCGGCACTCGTCTGGCCCACGCTCTTCCTGGGTCTCGCCTTCACCGGCTCGCGCGCCGGGCTGGTTGCCGCGGCCACGGGCACGGTCGCGCAAGGCTTGCTGCTCGCGGCCTCACGGCGTCGGTGGCGCGGGGGTATCGCCGGGGTGCTCCTCGTGCTGGTGGGTGTCGGCGCGGTAGCCGCGGTTGGCCTGCAGCAGGGGCTCGGCCGCTGGCTTGCCACCTCGCAGCACGAGCTGGCGTGGAACGACAGGCTGAGGGTCTACGGGACCTCCTGGGAGCTCTGGCACCGCTTCCCCTGGACGGGCACGGGCCTCGCGTCGTTCCGCGATGCCTTCACGCTCCTCGTGCCGCGGGAGCTGACCGGGTTGACGTACTGGCACGCCCACAACGACTACCTTGAAGTACTGGTGACCGCCGGCGTCGTGGGTGCAGCGCTGGTGGCGGTGGCGGCCTGCGTGCTCGTGATGCGGCTCGCTCGCGGCCTGCGCGACGGTGGTCGCACGGAGAACCGGGCGGCCGCTCTGGCCGCCCTTGGTGCCCTTGCCGCGGTCGCCGTGCACTCCTTCTTCGACTTCGGGCTCTCCATGCCGGCCAATGCGGCCACGCTCGCCATCGTGGTGGGAGCCGCGCTCGCCGCGCGAAGGAGCGGCGAGAGGGAAGAGGAAAGAGGGTAGAGGGGAAAGGGAAGACGGAAGAGCAACGAGCGGCGCGGGCCTTGTCTCTTGTCTTCCCTTTACCCTCTTCCCCCTCCTCTTTTACTTTGCCTCTTTGATCAGCTCGACCTGACCCGGCACGACACGCCCGCCCGAAAGCGTCCAGACCTCGAGCAGGTGAGGACCCCGTGCGACATGAGTCGTGACCTCGAGCCTGGCGTCGGGCGACACGGGAGCCAGCGCCACCGTTGCGCCGTCCAGGCTGACCTGTACTACGGCACCCGCGGTCGGCACGACGTCGAGGCTGACGGCGAGGCCCGGCGCGTCGGCGGCGCCAAGCAGGTCGAGGCGTGCCACCGGTCCCCGCCACTGCCAGGCGGTGGCAGGCCATGAGGCTGCAGCGACGGCTGCGAGCTCAGCATGCGCCGCCGCAATCTCTGCGGCATCGCCGCTTGCCTGGGCTACCGCCAGGCGCGCCTCGACCACCGGCACGGCCGCACGCCAGCTTCGGTGCACGCGTGCGAGGACCGCGGCGGCCTCGCCGGCCCGGTGCTGTCTGGCAAGTACCCGCCCCTTGGCAAGCCAGTACGGCGCCCACGTCTCGGTCTTCGGCGCCTCGTTGCGGCGCTCGATCACCTCGGCCTGGACGAGGTCGCCGGCCGCGAGCTCCGCAAGCGCCGCCTCGCTGGCCTGAAGCTCGCCGGCAGAGGCCGCAAGTCTGGCCACAGCCCC
>JALHTD010000346.1 GCA_022865555.1 Thermoanaerobaculaceae bacterium
GAGGCCGCAGGAAAGCCGGCGCAGGGTGGTGCTACCTTAGCGAGGCGCAGCGCTGGCCTGTTTCTCCGGACGAGGCGTGTCAACGGGGAGGAAAAGTGTAGTGGCCAGAAGAAGCGCCGCGATTGCACTGGTGGTGGTGGCCCTGGCGGCGGCGACGTTCCTGCTGCTGGCCGGCAACCAGCTGAGGCGTGACACGAGCGCGCTTGTCACGGTGGACCGTTCCCCGTCAAGGGACCAGCTTGCTCTCGGAGTGGTTCTGGTCGCCATGGCGGCCGCCACCGACTCCCACCTCGTCGCCCTGGGACGGCAGCAGCTGCCGGCATGGATCGACGGCTGCAAGCGCTGGGGTTCCGGCAAAACCGCAAACGTCATCGGCGCGTCGCTGGTCGCCAACGGGCTGGCCAGGGGCGAGCGCCGCGTCCTGATCGGGGGCCTGACGCTGCTCGAGGGCAACCTCCTCCTCGGCACGGTCGTGGATGCGTCGAAAGAAGCGTACGGCCGCGTTCGCCCCAACCACCCGGGGGCGGGCGCCTGGTTCGCGGGAGGGGACTCGTTCCCATCCAGCCACGCCGCGCACGCGTTCCTGATCGCATCCGTGATCGACGAGACTTTCCAGAAGCCGGAGTGGCGGTGGGTCATCTACGCGATGGCGACAGGGGTGGCGCTCCACCGCGTCCACGAGGGCGTCCACTATCCGACCGACGTCCTCGCCGGCGCGATGCTCGGATGGTGGGTCGGGCACCGCCTCTCGCTCGTCCACGGGCTCGTCGAGCGCCCTCGCGAGGCGGCCGCGTGGTTGGCGCCGAGACCTTCCGACCGCTGGCTGGTCGCCTACGCGTCGTTCTGAGAGGCCCTCTTCCGGAAAGGCGAGGCGCGGAGAGCAGTGCGCTCGGTCCTGCCGGGCTTTCGACGTACAATCCGCGATGGAGGCGCGATGCCCCGAGAGATTCGCTTTCTCAACACGCTGAGCCGCAGGGTGGAGACGCTCGACCCGCTGGAGAAGGGCCACGTCCGCATGTACACCTGCGGACCGACGGTCTACAACTTCCCCCACATCGGGAACTACCGCACGTTCCTGTTCGAGGACGTGCTGCGGCGCACCCTCAAGGCCTTCGGGTATCGGGTCACCCAGGTGATGAACCTGACCGACATCGACGACAAGACGATCAAGGGCGCCGCGGCGGAAGGGGTGAGCCTACGCGAGTTCACCGAGCGCTACGACGCTGCGTTCTTCGAGGACCTCGACGCGCTGGGCGTGGAGCGCGCCGAGCACTACCCGCGCGCCACCGAGTGGATCCCGCAAATGGTCGCGCTCGTTCAGCGCCTCACGGAGCGTGGGCATGCCTACGTGCAGGACGGCTCTACCTACTTCCGCATCGCGTCGTTCCCCGGCTACGGCAAGCTGTCTGGGATCGACCTGGCCCAGGTCAGGGCGGGCGCGCGTGTGGACGCCGACGAGTACGAGAAGGAGGACGTGCGCGACTTCGTTCTCTGGAAGGCGTCCAAAGAGGGCGAGCCGTCGTGGGACACACCGCTCGGTCCCGGCCGGCCGGGGTGGCACCTGGAGTGCTCGGCGATGAGCATGGGCCTCCTCGGAGAGAGCTTCGACGTTCACACGGGCGGCGTGGACAACATCTTCCCGCACCACGAGAACGAGATCGCGCAGAGCGAGGGCGCCACCGGCAGGCCTTTCGTCCACACCTGGCTGCACGCCGAGCACCTCTTCGTCGAGGGGCAGAAGATGGCGAAGTCGCTCGGGAACTTCTACACGCTCCGGGACCTGCTCGAGAAGGGGCTCGACCCGCTGGCGATCCGCTACCTCCTGATCTCGGTGCCGTACCGGCAGAAGCTCAACTTCACCTTTGACGGGCTGCACGCCGCCGCCGCGGGGATCGAGCGCATAGGCAACACCCTCCGGCGTCTCGCCCACACTCCCGCGGCCACCGGTGAGGGTTCGCTGCACGCGTCCGCGCTTGACGAGTTCGAGGCGGAGTTCGACGCCGGGCTTGCCGACGACCTCAACACCGCCCGCGCCCTGGCGGCCCTGCACAACCTGCTCACCGCCGTCAACCAGGCGCTCGACGGTGGCGGTATCACGGCGGCGGTGGGCGCCCGTCTCGACGCGGCCTTGGCGCGCACGGACGCGGTGCTCGGGATCGTGCCGACGGGTGGTGCCGCCGAGAGCGCCGATGCCGAGATCGAAGGGCTGATCGCTGCGAGGGTCGCCGCGCGCAAGGCGCGCGACTTCGCCCGCGCCGACGGGATCCGCAAGCAACTTGCGGAGCGCGGCGTCGTGCTCGAGGACACGCCGCACGGCACCGTCTGGCACCGCGCGAAGTGACGTCGGCCCGGGTCGCAGGGCGCCGTCATCGCGAGGAGCGGCCTGGAGGGCCGCGACGTGGCGATCCCGTCGCGCTGGCGGGCGACGCGCCCGTCACTCACAACTTGGCTAGAATCGTAGGGGAAGGGGAGGGAGCGATGCGGCGTCAGGTTCTTCTCGCGCTTTCGAGCGCAGCGCTTGTGCTTGCGGTCGGGTGCTCGACCAACCCGGTGACCGGGAAATCTCAGCTCGACCTCATGGGCGAGGCCGGCGAGATCCGGATGGGCATCAGCTACTACCCCGGCGCCATCCAGGGCTCCCTCGGGCCGATCGACGAGAAGGACGTGCAGGCTACCGTGGAGCGGGTCGGTCAGGCGGTAGCCGCCGTCAGCCATCGCCCCGGTCTCCCGTACCAGTTCACGGCGGTCAACGACCCCGAGGTGAACGCATTCGCGCTCCCGGGTGGAAAGATCTGCATCACGCGCGGGCTGATCTCGCGGCTCGAGTCGGAGGACGGCCTCGCTGCGGTGCTCGGCCACGAGGTCGGGCACGTCACTGCAAGGCACGCCGTGTCGGCGTACAACCAGCGGATCATGGCCACCGCAATCCTGGTCGGCGGCGCCGTCTACATGGAGTCGGAGGACGTCAAGAACCGCGGGCTCATCACCCTCGGGGCGGTCATCGGCACGCAGCTCGTCCTGGCCAGCTACTCCCGCGACCAGGAGCGGCAGAGCGACGATCTGGGCATCGACTACGCCGTCAAGGCGGGGTATTCCCCGCAAGGGATGGTCGAAACCCAGAGGATCCTGCTCGACGTGCAGAAGCGCCAGCCGGGTTTCGTGGAGCGACTGTTCGCGTCGCACCCGATGTCCGCGGAGCGCCTCGTGACCGCACAGGCGAGGATCGCGACCCTGCCGGTCGACGTGCAGGGGCGGCCCGTGCGATCCGAGCGGTACCGGACCGAGATGGCCGAGGTCATCGTGGAGCGCCCCGCCTGGGATCTGGCCAGCGAGGGGCAGGCCTTGCTTTCCAAGGACAAGGACCGCGAAGGGGAAGCAAAGCTCGCGCAGGCGGTGCGCCTGGCCCCAGAGGCGGGCGTCATCCGAACGCTGCACGCGGTGAGCCTGGCGAGCCTCAAGCAGAAGGGTCCGGCGGCAGACGAGGCCCGCCAGGGGGCCCGCCTCTCGGGCGACGTCTACGTGTCGCGGCTGGTCGCCGGAGAGCTGCTGCTGGAGCCCGACCCGGCGGCGGCCCTCGAAAACCTGGAGGTGGCCGAGAAGCTCCTGCCCGGGGAACCGATGGTCTCCCTGTTGCGCGGCGAGGCGCTGGAGAAGCTCGGGCGCCGTCAGGACGCCAAAGCTGCGTACTCCGAGGCGCAAGCTCGCGACCCGAACGGCGACGTGGGCGCCGAAGCCGCGCGCCGCGCCCGCGGCCTGGGGTAAACTGCACGGGAGGATTCCGATGAGCCCGCCCGATCCCGTTGGAGAACTGATCCTTCTCGCCCGCGGCGCCGCCGAGGCGGGCGAGGACTGGCGCGGGCGGCTGCGGCGGGAGTGGCTGCCGCGTACGGTGGCCACCACGCCGCGGACCCTGCTCGTGGACGCCCTCGCCGAGTGGTTCGATGAGGTGCCGGCGCCCGACGCTGAGATCTCCGCCCAGCTCGAGTCCGTCGTGGTCTTCGCCATGGCCGACGAGGGCTACGACTGAAGCCGACCGGCAAACGAAGTGAAGCCGGTCGCGAAGGGTCCCGCGGCGCCCGAAGCCTACCCACGATCCTGAAGAAGAATCCACCAAGGCGGACCAGCAGGCAAGGCTGCCTGGAATGTTCCCCACGTTTCGCCGCTTTTCCCGCCCGGAGACAGACGAGAGGGAGGTCCGGCATGAAGGTTCTCGGGTGGTTTGCGTTGTTGCTCGCGGGTGCCTCGGTGGCGACCGCCGAGGTCCGCACCAAGGTCGTCGAGTACAAGCACGGGGATGCGGTCC
>JALHTD010000029.1 GCA_022865555.1 Thermoanaerobaculaceae bacterium
CTCCCCATGCGACCGCGTGGGCGATCCCCTTGTGTACGTGGACGACATCGACCTTGCGGCCGCGCGCCAGGCGCGCGAACCGGCGCGCCGAGACCACGTCGAACTCGTTTCGCAGCGGAAGCCCCACGTGCTCGATGCTGGACTCGGCGCAGCGCCGGGCCATCTCCGAGTTGGGCCGCGTGACGGCCAGCACCACGTGACCGCGCGCCGCCAACCCCTTGGCGGCCTCGAACATTTGCACCACCGAACCGGTGGCGAAACCCGTCTTCTCGAGCATCTGGACGATGGTGAGGGGTTCCATCGTACCCGGCTCTCGTCGTGGCCCGCCTACATCACTGCGGTGGGCGGCGCCGGTTCGTCGGGGGTCCCGGCCTTGGCGAGCGGCACCAGGATGAGGTACGCCACCAGCACCACCGCGATGGGGATCGCCAACGGCCTGGCGAACATCCACGTGATCGAGGGGAAGCCCTCCTTGCGGAAGAAGACCACCGCCGCGACCAGCAAGCCCATGAGCGCCTCACCGGCGATCAGACCGGAGGCCGCCAGCACACCGGCGTTCTCCACGCGTGCCTTCTGGGCGGCGTTGTAGCCGCGCTTGTCGCGCATCCGGTCGACGATGCCGCGGATGACGCCACCCACGAAGATCGCGAACGTCGTCTCGAGCGGCAGGTACATGCCCACCGAGAAGAGCATCGGAGAGCGAACCTTAATGAGGATGAGAGAAACGCCCATCGCGATGCCGACCATGACGAGGGGCCACGCCATCTCCCCGCCCACGATCCCCTGCGAGAGCGCAGCCATCAGGCCCGCCTGCGGTGCGGGCAGGCGTGGGCTGCCGAAGCCGGCCCCGGGGCCGTACTGCTTGATGTCGGCGAAGTGCAGGACGTAGAGGGGGAAGAACATCACCGCGCCGGCCAGCACCACGCCGATGAGGTCGCCGGCCTGCATCTTCCACGGCGTGCCGCCGAGGATATGCCCGACCTTGAGGTCCTGGAGCATCTCACCCGCGACCGCCGCCGAGACGCACCCGACGGCGGCGACGCCGAGAGTCGCGGCGATCCCCGCGGTCCCCTTGGCGCCCACGATCACCATAGTGAGCGCGGCCACGATCGTAGTCGCGAGCGTCAGGCCCGAGAGCGGGTTGTTGGAAGAGCCGATCATGCCGACCAGGTTTCCGGAGACGGCGGCGAAAAAGAAACCGGTGATCAGCATGACGAGTGCGGCCACGATGGCGGGGGTGATCGCCTTGGTGAAGTACGCGTAGAGCACGACCATCAACGCGAACGTGAAGAGGAGCCCCACGACTACCGTCTTGAAGTCGATGTCGCGGTCGGTACGGCTGGTTGCCTCGTGGGCCTCCGCCGACTTCTTGAGGTCGCCCACCGCGCGCTTGAGGGCGGCGGCCAGGTTCTTGCGCATACGGTAGAGGGTGTAGCAGGCGCCGACGAGCATGCCGCCCACCGCGATCGGCCGCACGATGAAGCGCCAGAGGTCGCCGACCATCGCGCCCCAGGCAGCGGCCTCGATTCCGCCGGCAGCCAGGAGGTACTGGTCAATGAGGGTGGGTCCCTCGAAGAAGATCAGAAGCGGCACGAACAGCCCCCACGCCAGCAGCCCTCCGGCGAAGTTGAGAGCGCCGAGCTCCGGGCCGATGATGTAGCCCACGCCGATGTAGGCCGGGCTCACGGCCGGAGCCGAGAAGCTGGAGACCCCGCCTGCGGCGATCGTCTTGGCATCCCGGGTGAGGCCCAGGCGCACCAGGCTCTCCTTGAGCTTGCCGACTGCAACGGAGAAGGTGTTCGAGGAGGAGAAGATCCCAAAGGCGTCCAGGAGCCTCACGGTCGCCCCCACACCCATGCCCCGGAAGAGCTGCAGGGCAGCCTCGGCCCCGCGCTGTCCCGCCTTGTGGATCTCGGAGGCCGCCACCGACTCCGGGTACGGCAACTCGGGGTCCTCGACCATCACCCGCCGCAGCATCGTGACGAACATGATCCCCAGGATCCCGCCCAGGATCATCAGGGCGCTGGCGGTGAGGTAGTCGGTCAGGGTGCGGAACGTCCAGAGGTTGAGGATCACGAAGGCGGGGATGGTGAAGATTGCGCCCGCCGCCACCGACTCCCCGATCGAACCGACGGTTCGGGCGAAGTTCTCCTCCAGGAGCGAGCCCTTCATGAGGCGGAGCACGGCCATGCCGATGACCGCCGCGGGGTAGGTGGCCGCGATCGTCATCCCGGCCCGCAGGCCCAGGTAGGCGTTGGCTGCCCCCAGAATGACGCACATGAACAGGCCGATGACGAGTGCCCGCAGGGTGAACTCGCGCATGTCCGTATCGACGGGCACATACGGGGTGTGACGCTGTTCGCTCATGACGTGGACTCCTCCGTCCTTGTGCCGCTCCGCGCCGGTGGCGGCGGTCGCGCGGGGGTGGTTGGTGCATTCTACACGTCCCCTGGGGGCGCCCCCCGGACGGGTCGAGCGATGTTCAGGCTGCGCTCGGCAGCAGCGGAAAGGTGGTGACGATGACGGGGGCGGACCTAGAAATCTTAGGAGATTCGACTCATATGTTCGACTGGACTACTTGACAATGAAACGCTAAGATCCTACCTTGATGAAGCCTGGCCTCGCTTCTTGGCCAGCGGTGAGGTGTCAAGATGGCTTCCAACAGCAACTTCACGATCAAGGCCGGAGAAGCGCTCCAGCAGGCGTTCCGGCTGGCCAGCGACCGCGGCAACCCCGAGGCTACCCCTGCACACCTGCTTCAGGCGCTCCTGGAGCAGCAGGAGGGGTTGGCACCCAGGCTCCTCGAGAAGGTTGGCGTGCCCCTCGGGCGCCTGCAGGCGGACCTCGCGGAGGCCCTGGGCCGACTGCCCGCCGCCCGTGGGGGTGCCGAGGCGCAGCCCGCCCGCGATCTTCGCATGGTCTTGGAGGCGGCAGCAAAGCTCGCCCCCCAGTTTCAGGACGAGTACGTGTCGGTCGAGCACCTGCTGCTTGCCATCGTCTCGGTGGCGGGGAGCTCCGCGGCACAACTGCTCGCGCGCTACGGCGTCACCCGCGACGCGTTGCTCTCCGCCATCCAGGAGCTGCGCGGCTCGCACCGCGTCACCGACGACAGCCCAGAGGGCAAGTTCGAGGCGCTCAAGAAGTACGGCCGCGACCTTACGGAGCTGGCCCGCGCAGGCAAGCTCGACCCGGTGATCGGTCGCGATGACGAGATCCGCCGTGTGATGCAGGTGCTCAACCGGCGCACCAAGAACAACCCCGTGCTCATCGGCGAGCCCGGGGTCGGCAAGACCGCCGTGGCCGAGGGGCTGGCAGGGCGCATCGCCAGCGGCGACGTGCCCGAGCTGCTCAAGAGGCGCCGCATCGTGGCCCTCGACCTCGGGGCGCTGATCGCGGGCACCAAGTACCGCGGCGAGTTCGAGGACCGCCTGAAGGCCGTCATCAAGGAGGTGGTGGACTCCGACGGCCAGGTGATCCTCTTCATCGACGAGATCCACACCCTGGTGGGGGCCGGCGCCGCCGAGGGCGCCATCGACGCCGCGAACCTCCTCAAGCCTGCCCTTGCCCGCGGCGAGCTGCGCGCCATCGGTGCGACGACCCTCGCGGAGTACCGCAAGCACATCGAGAAAGACGCCGCCCTGGAGCGGCGTTTCCAGCCCGTGCTCGTTGGGGAGCCGTCGGTCGAGGAAACGGTCGCGATCCTGCGCGGCCTGAAGGAGCGCTACGAGGTGCACCACGGCGTGCGGATCACCGACGCCGCGATCGTCGCCGCGGCTACCCTGTCGAACAGGTACATCACCGACCGGTTCTTGCCCGACAAGGCGATCGACCTGGTGGACGAGGCGGCCTCCCGCCTGCGGATCGAGATCGACTCGCTGCCCACCGAGATCGACGAGCTCGAGCGCGGCGCGCTCAGGCTCGAGATCGAGAAGCGCGCGCTCGCCAAGGAGAAGGACAGCGCCTCGAAGGAGCGCCTCGGCGAGATCGAGCGGGAACTCGCCGAGCTGAAGGAGCGGATCGCCACGATGAAGGCTTCCTGGCAGCGTGAGAAGGAGCTGATCGCGCGCATCCGCAAGGCCAAGGAGGAGGTGGAGGTCGCAAGGGAAGCCGCGGAGCGCGCCGAGCGCGACGGCGACTTGGAGCGTGCCGCCGAGCTGCGCTACGGGGAACAGGTCCGGCTGAACCGCGAGTTGGAGGAAGCCACGACCGCCCTGAAGGAGCACCAGGCGGCACACGGGTCGTTGCTGGCTGAGGAGGTGACCGAGGAGGCGATCGCCGAGGTCGTGGCGCGCTGGACCGGCATCCCGGTGAGCAAGCTGCTGGAGGGGGAGAAGGCCAAGCTGCTGCACATGGAGGATCGCCTGGGAGCCCGTGTGGTGGGGCAGGACGAGGCGGTGGTCGCGGTCGCCACCGCGGTCCGCCGGGCACGTGCGGGTTTGAAGGACCCAGACCGCCCGGTCGGCTCGTTCCTGTTCCTCGGTCCGACGGGCGTCGGCAAGACCGAGCTCGCGCGGGCCCTCGCCGAGTTCCTGTTCGACAAGGAGCGGGCGATGGTCCGGCTCGACATGTCGGAGTACATGGAGAAGCACGCGGTGGCGCGCATGATCGGCGCCCCGCCGGGGTACGTCGGCTATGAGGAGGGCGGCCAGCTCACCGAGGCGGTGCGTCGCCGGCCCTACTCAGTGGTGCTGCTGGACGAGGTCGAGAAGGCGCACCCCGACGTCTTCAATGTGCTGCTCCAGATCCTCGACGACGGCCGCCTCACCGACGGCAAGGGGCGCACGGTGGACTTCCGCAACACCGTCGTGATCATGACGTCCAATATCGCCTCCGACCTGATCGCGAGCTTCACCGAGGCGCAGCGCGAGCGCATGGTCGAGCAGGTGCAGCGTGAGCTGAAGGCGCACTTCCGTCCGGAGTTCCTCAACCGCGTGGACGAGGTCCTGGTGTTCCACAGGCTGCAGCCCGAGCACATCAAGGCCATCGTGAAGATCCAGCTCCAGCGCCTCAACGAGCTGCTGGCCGACCGGAGGATCCGGGTGGAGGCCGACGGGGAGGCTCTCGACCTGCTGGCCCGCGAGGGGTACGACCCCGACTTCGGCGCGCGGCCGCTCAAGCGCACGATCCAGCGTCTCGTGCAGGATCCGCTTGCCCGAATGTCGCTCGCCGGGGAGGTCTCGGAGGGTGATGTCGTAAGCCTCGGCGTAAAGGACAACGCGCTGGTGCTCGAGCCGAGACGGGAGGCGGCCCCCGTCGGGTGAGGTCCCCTTCGCACAGGTCCGGACGGCGGGGCAGCACCCCGCCGTCTTGCTTTTCCGGCGCGAGGCTATGATCGGCAGGCGATGACGGTGGGGAAGGTGGCCGGCGTGCGTGTGGAGGGGCTGGAGGTCCGTCTGCCCGGGCAGGCGCTGCCGGTGCTGTCGAACGCAAGCCTGGAGTTGCGGCCGGGTGAGGTTGTGGGCGTCTGCGGTCGTTCGGGCTGCGGGAAGTCCACGCTCCTGCACGCGGTCGCCGGCCTCCTGCCGTGGGCGCGGCCGGCGGAGGTGCGGGGGAGGGTCGTCGTGGCCGATGAGGACGTCGGCGACCTCGACCCCGGTCAGCGCGCCCACCTCTTCGCCACCTGCCTCGACCGGCCCGACGCCCAGCTCTTCCTGGGTACGGTCCGCCAGGAGCTGGAGGCAGCCCGGCGTCTCCACGGCGAGACCCCGCTCGCCGCGAGGGCGGCCCAGGCCCTGGGGCTCGTCCCGTTCCTCGACCGGCGCGTCACCGAGCTCTCGTCGGGGGAGCGCCAGCGTCTGGCGCTGGCCGTGACGCTCGCCGCGGCTCCGAAACCGGTGCTGCTGGACGAGCCCACGGTTCACCTGGACGAGGACGGGGTCGCCTCGCTCGCTCGCGTGCTGGGCGAAGTTCGCGACCTGGGCGGCTCGGTGCTGCTGGCCGAGCAAGCCGGCTTCCGGCTTTCGGGCGCGGTCGACCGCTGGCTGAGGCTCGAGGGCGGGGAACTGCACCCCTGCCCACCACCGGCTCGGCCCACTCTCCCCCTACCGGTCAGCAATCCGGGCGAGGCCGTGCTGGAGGCAAGCGGCGTGCGGCTCGTGCGAGGTGGCCGCACGCTGCTGGAACGCGCGAGCCTCGCGGTGCGCGCCGGTGAGATCGTCTTGCTTTCGGGGCGCAACGGGGCGGGAAAGTCCTCGCTGGCCAGGGCGCTGGCAGGGCACGCCGCGGCTGCGGGCGGGGGGCTTGCCGTGACGGCCGGTCGCGTGCGCCGGCCGCACGGCGCTGCGCTGCTCCTGCCCGAGGCCGGCGTGCAGCTCTTCGCGGACTCGGTGGCCGGCGAGCTGGCCCTCGGCGGCGCGGATCCCCCCGCCCTTGCCGACGTGCTGCGCCAACACCGCCTGGAGCACCTGGGTGGGCGGGCGCCCTGGACGCTCTCGCGGGGCGAGCAGCAGCGCCTCCTGCACGCGGCCGTCGATGCCCTGCGGCCGGCAGTGCTGATCGTGGACGAGCCGGGCCAGGGGCTCGACCCGGAGGACCTCGCGGAGCTTGCGGGCCTGATAGCTCGGAGGGCCGAGAGCGGGCGCGCCTACCTGATCGTCTCCCAGCGGATGGAGCTCTCGGCGCTCGCCCATCGCCACCTGGCGATCGTTGACGGCGCCCTGGTGGAGGCCGGAGGCACGCGGTGAGGGACGCCCGGGCATGGACCCATGCGGCGTTGTTCGGCAGCCTGTGGGGGGCGGCGGAGGCCTCGCTCGGGACCGTGCTCAAGGCCACCAACGTTCCGCTTTCGGGGTTGGTGATGGCCAGCGTCGGCGTGCTCTGTCTCCTTACCGTCCGCCGCCTCCAGCCCACGGTGGGCATCAGCCTGGTGACGGGGGTCGTGGCGGCGTTCCTCAAGGTGTTCTCCCTCGGCGGCCTGGTGCTCGGCCCGGCGGTGGGGATCCTGGCCGAGGCGGCACTGGTCGAGCTCGCGATGACCGCGACCGCGAGCTCCGCGCTCGGCGCGGTGGTGGGCGGAGCGCTTGCCCTGGCCGAGGCACCGCTCCAGATGGCCGTCACCGCGGTGGTGATCACGGGGCCCGAGGCCGTTGCGGCCCTCGGCAAGGCCGCGCGGGCACTGGCCGGGTGGGTGGCGCTCCCGACGGCGTCACCGCTGGCGGTGCTCTCCGCGGTCGCCGCCGTCTCCGGTCTGGCGGGTGCGGCGGTCGGCGGGCTCTCCTGGCGCCTCGCCGGTCGCGTGACGCGCCGGCTGCGAGGTTCGACGTGAGGCGACTCGGCACACTGCTGGCCGTGGCTGCGATCGCGCTCGCCTTCGTGCCGCACCCCCTGGCGCCGGCGGCTACCCTGCTGGCGGCGCTCGCGGCGAGCCTGCTCCTGGAGCCGGCGGCTCTGAAGCGGGCCTGGAGGCTGCCGGCGCTGCTCCTGGTGCTGGCGGCTGCGGCGCTCACAACCGCTCTGGTGGGGTGGGCCGCGGCACCGAGCCGTGGTCTGGCGGCGGGTGCAGCAGTGCTGCTGCGTTTCCTGGCGCTGCTGCTGCTGGCGGCGCTCGCCTCGCGTCACGTGGACGCGGACGCCATTGCCCGAGGCGCACGCCGCCTGGGCATGACCAGATTGGGCCTGGCGGCGGGGCTCGCCCTCAACGCGCTTCCTCACCTCGGGGAGGCGGCGCGCGACGCGTGGACCGCGCTGGCAGTGCGGCGGAGGCGACCGCTCCCTCGCCTCGCCGACCTGCCGCGCCTGGCCGAGGTGCACCTTGCCCATACAGCGCGGGTTGCGGAGGAGGCCGCGGCAGCCGCCGCGTTGCGCGGCCACGATGCTCTTGCACGGCCTTCGGCCCCGCTGCCGCACGTCCCGTTGCTCGTGGTGGTCACCGGCAGGCCCGGCGTCGGCAAGACACCAGCGATGCGGGGCGTGGCAGCCGCCCTCCGGAAACGGGGCGTGAGCGTGGCCGGGTTCGTTCAGATTCCTGTCTGGGGCGAGCAGGGCAAGGGCGGCTACACCGTGCGCAACGTGGCCACCGGGGAGGAGCGCACGCTGGCGGTGAAGGTCGGTGAGAGGCGCGGCGAGCACGGGACGCCGTTCCGCTTCGAGCCGGCCGGGTTCGCCTTCGCCCGCGCAGCCCTCGAGCGGGCGCGAGCCGGGTCGGTGCTGATCCTCGATGAGCTCGGTCCGGTGGAGCTGCGGGGCGGCGGGCACATGCCGGCGGTGCGGCGTGCCCTCGCGCGCCCCGGTCTCGCGGCGGTGCTCGCAACCGTGCGCCCCGCGCTCATCCCCTCGTTCCTTTCGCAGCTCGCGGTCCCCTCGGCCGTGGTCGTTGACATCGAGGAGCTCGCGGAGCCGGTGGCGGCGCTGCTCGCCGCGCTCGCGCCGGTGCTGCCTCCGGCGGACTAGAATGGAGGCGGGCCCGCCTGCCGTTGGCGCACCGGGCCTTTCGCGGGACCGGAGAACCGCCTGATGCCGACCGTCACCTTCACGCTCAACGACCGGGAGACGACCGCGCGCTACGAGGAGGGGATGCACTTCCTCGAGGTGCTGCGCGAAGAGTGCGGTATCACCTCACCCAAGGATGGATGCTCCCCCCAGGGAACGTGCGGCTGCTGCACGGTGCTGGTGGACGGACGTCCGGCCCTCGCGTGCCTGAAGAAGCCCCAGGAGATGGCCGGCCGCGAGGTCGTCACCCTGGAGGGGATCCCGGACGCCCAGCGCGAGGTGCTCGCACGCGCCTTCGTGCAGGAGGGTGCGGTGCAGTGCGGGTACTGCACGCCCGGGATCATGGTGCGCGCTTTCTCGCTTTTGGAGCGGAGCAAGACCTCCGATCGTGAGTCAGTGGCCGGCGCTCTTTCCGGCCACCTCTGCCGCTGCACCGGCTACCAGCGCATCTTCGATGCCATCCGCACCGCCGGGGAGGCGTGGGCGAACGGCGGCACGTTTGCGGGGGATGCACCACGTCGCGCGGACTTCTTCGGCGAGCGCCACGGTCTCCGCCGGACGTCGGTTGGGAACACCCACGGTGTCGGCGCCTCCGCGCTACGCTATCAAGGTCTCGATCAGACGCTCGGCAAGAAACCGTACGTGGTGGACCTGCGGGAGCCCGCAATGCTGCACGGGGCGGTCGTGCTCGCGGCAAACCCGCGCGCCCGCGTGCTGGCGATCGACACCGGTCCGGCCCTCGCGATGCCGGGCGCGTTGCGTGTTCTCACCGCAGCCGACGTACCGGGTGACCGGTTCGTGGGACTGATCGTGAGGGACTGGCCCGTGTTCGTCGCGGTGGGGGAGACGACCCGATGTGTCGGAGACGTGCTGGCGCTGGTGGTCGCGGACACCCAGTTTCACGCCCGGCAGGCGGCACGGGCCGTGGGGGTCGAGTATGAGGTGCTGCAGCCGGTGACATCGCCCGAGGCCGCACTCGCCCCCGGCGCGCCGGCCATCCACCCGTCCGGAAACCTCCTCGAGGTGACCGCGTTTTCGCGCGGCGACTTGGATGCAGCGCTCATGGCCTCCGCCCACGTCGTGCACAGGACGTTCGCGACCCAGCGCGTGGAGCACGCCTTCCTGGAACCGGAGGCGTGTCTCGCGGTACCGCAGAGGGATGGCCTGAAGGTGTTTTCGCAGGGTCAGGGCGTGCACGACGATCAGCTCCAGATCGCAGCGGTGCTCGGCGTGCCGCGGGAAAACGTCGACGTGGAGCTCGTTTCCAACGGGGGCGCGTTCGGCGGCAAGGAGGACCTCTCGATTCAGGCGCAGACCGCGCTCGCCGCGTACCTGCTCGGGAAACCGGTCCGCACGGTGCTGACCCGCGAGCAGTCGATCCTCCTGCACCCCAAGCGGCACCCCCTCACAATGGACTACACCGTCGGCTGCGACGGCGACGGTCGCCGCACGGCGGTGCGCGCCCGCATCGTGGGCGACACCGGGGCGTACGCCTCGGTGGGAATGAAAGTGCTGGAGCGCGCGGCCGGGCACTCCTGCGGACCGTACCGTGTGGCCAACGTGGACGTGGAAGCCAAGACCGTCTACACCAACAACCCGCCCTCCGGCGCGATGCGCGGCTTCGGCGTGCCGCAAACCGCGTTCGCCATCGAGTCCTGCCTCAACATCCTCGCGGAGAAGGTCGGCCTCGACGGCTACGAGATCCGTGAGCGCAACGTGCTGGCGCCCGGCGACCGCTTCGCCACCGGGCAGATCATGACCTCTTCGTGCGGCATCCGGCAGACCCTCGAGGCCGTACGCGAGGTCTACAAGAAGAACACGCGGCGCGCCGGGATCGCTTGCGGGATCAAGAACACCGGAATCGGCAACGGGATGGCCGACATCGGCCGGGTGCTAATCCGCGTGCTCGCCGGGGGGCGGCTCGAGGTGCTCACCGGGTACACCGAAATGGGGCAGGGTCTGTTCACGGTCCTGCGGCAGGTGGTCTCGCAGGAGACCGGGGTCGAGCCGGCGCTCATGCACGTGAGCGCGCGCTCGGACCTCGCGGTGCTCTCGGGGATGACGACCGCGTCCCGCGCAACCGCGCTGGCCACCATGGCGGGGAAGCGCGCCGCAGAGAAGCTCGCCGCCGACCTTGCGACGGCGGATCTCGAGTCGCTCGAGGGGCGCGAGTACCACGGCGAGGATGTCTGCGACTTCACGGTGCCCCCCGGGACGGCGGTGGACAATCCCATAACGCACATGACATTCGGATATGCGACCCAGGTCGTGATCCTGGACGAGCGCGGGCGAATCGCGAAGGTGGTGGCGGCCCACGACGTGGGGCGCGCGATCAACCCGCTCGGCTGTGCCCAGCAAATCGAGGGCGCGGTTCACATGGGGCTCGGCTATGCGCTCTCGGAGGAGTTGCCCTGCACCGAGGGGCGCCCCGACTCCACGCTGCTGCGCGACCTCGGCATCCTCAAGGCAGCCGACATGCCCGAGGTGGAGGTGATCCTCGTGGAGGTGCCGGACCCCGTCGGGGGCTACGGGGCGAAGGGCGTGGGCGAGATCGGCCTGGTGCCGACCGCGGCTGCTGTGGCCGGGGCGCTGGCCGCCTTCGACGGCGTGCACCGCACGGCGCTCCCGATGAGGGACGCCCCTGCCGCACCCGCACGGCGGCTGGCGACCGGGTCGCGCTAGAAGACCAACTCTGCGCTCCCCCAAACTCCGCGTTTGACGGGACGTACTACACTCTGTGACGAGACCGGGCCCGCTTCGGCGGGTCCCGTTTCGATATCGGGGGAGGCCGCATGGGCGGACGCGAAGAAGGGCTGACCAGGCGGGGGCTTTTCACCGGGATCATCGGCGGGGCCGCGGCAGCGGCGTTCGGGAAGCGGCTCGCGTTTGCGGGCACGGACAAGGCCCGTGTCGTGAGGGTCGAGTCCGACAAGATCTGGAAAGGCGACACCCGCGACCCGCAGGTGGTCGCCCTCATGGTCACGAAGGGCATCATGACGTTCACCGGTGAGGCCACGCCCGAGGCTGCCTGGCGTTATTTCTTCAAGCCGGGCACCCGGGTCGGCCTGAAGATCAACCTGTTGGGCCGGCCCCTGGTGTACACGGCCCCCGAGATGACCGACGCGGTGGCCGCCGGCGTTGTCCTGGCCGGCGTCAAGCCTGAGGAGGTGATCGTCTGGGACCGTTGGAAGGACCACTTCGGCCCCACGCGGTACAGGTTCGGGCGGGGTGCGCTCGGCCAGAGCATCGAGCACGGCGGCAGCTACGACAGGGCCCGCGCGCTGCGGGCCTCCGGCGGGCTCTGCCCCATCGACACGATCTCGGTGGACCGCACCGACGTCACGGTGAACCTCCCGGTGCTCAAGGATCACAGCGGGTCAGGGGTGACGCTGGCGCTCAAGAACATCGCCTTCGGCTGCTACGACCACCACGGCAGCGCACACGACGACGGCTGCGACCCGTTCATCGCCGAAGCGTGCGAGCACTACGTCGCCCACACCAGGGTGCCGCTGATCGTGATGGACGCCACCGAGGCCTGTTTCGACGGTGGCCCTCGCCCCTCGGACCGCTCCCGGCTCTGGCGCGAGAACGCGATCTACGTGGCCACCGACCCGGTGGCGCTGGACACGGTGTGCCGCAAGGTCATCATGGCCAAGCGTGCCGAGAAGGGCCTCCCCGACAAGACCCGGCAGAGCCGCCACATCGAGACCGCCACGCGCAAGGGCCTCGGCATCTCCGATCCCGGGCGGATCGAGCTGGTGACCGTAAGGGTCTGAGCGGGCCGCCGGGCGGTGTACTCTCTCCAGCGAAGGAGAACACACCGATGGCGAAGAACACGGTTCAGACCTTCGAGAACCACACGCGGTACGTCCCGCTCTACCACTTCGTACTGTTCGGGATCCTGATGATCAACCTGGTGTGGTCGGTCGTCAGGATCATCCGCCACCATTCGGTGGACGCCGCGGTGGCGCTGCTGATCGCGTTCGGGCTCCTGATTCTGTTCTTCTACGCCAGACAGTTCGCCCTCACGATGCAGGACCGCCTGATCCGCCTCGAGATGCGCCTGCGGCTGGCGAAGGTCCTGCCCGCAGACCTTGCGCAGCGTATCGGCGAGCTCACGGTGAGCCAACTGATTGGCCTGCGGTTCGCGAGCAATGAGGAGCTTCCCGAACTCGTGCGCAAGGTGCTCGCCGAGGGGATCAGCGACCGCACCGCAATCAAGAGGATGGTGCGCACCTGGCAGGGTGACTACCTGCGGGTATAGGCGGCAGCAGCATCGCCACGCGTACCGCCGCTACGGCTTGGCCTCCTGCTGCGGCACGTGGCACCCGGCGGGCTCATGGCAGCCTGCGAGTACGTTTCCCTGGATGCCGACTACGAGCGAGCGCACGGGGACCTTCCGCGCGGCTCGCGCTGCGGCGGCCTGGGCGAGCCGCAGGAGGCCCCCGCAGCACGGCACCTCCATCACCATCACGGTGAGGGAGGCGATCCCGGCGCCATCAATGAGGGCGACCAGCTTCTCCAGGTAGATCTCCTGGTGGGCGTCCAGCTTGGGGCAGGCGATGGCGAGGGAGCGTCCGGCCAGGTGGTCGCGATGAAAGTCGCCAACCGCGTAGGCCACGCAGTCGGCGGCGAGCAGCACGTCGGCGCCGCGGAAGTACGGCGCAGCCGGCGAGACCAGGTGGAGCTGCACAGGCCACTGGCGTAGCGTCGAGGGGCGTGGGGCGTCGCCGCCGGCAGGCGTCGGAGCAGGGGCCTCAAAGGCGAGCTCTCGGGAACCAGGGCAGGCGGCAAGCGCGACTGGAAGAGTCTCGGGCACTGCGGGCCTTGCGAGGTGGCGTGCGACCGCGACCTCGTCGAACGGTCCAGCCTCGATCCGCTCGATCGTGATTGCGCCCTGCGGGCAGTGCCCGAGGCAGGCACCCAGGCCGTCGCAGAAGCTCTCGCTCAC
The DNA here is from genome assembly GCA_022865555.1 of Thermoanaerobaculaceae bacterium. Taxonomy (GTDB): domain Bacteria; phylum Acidobacteriota; class Thermoanaerobaculia; order Thermoanaerobaculales; family Thermoanaerobaculaceae; genus RBG-13-68-16. The sequence continues at coordinate 13,379 of JALHTD010000029.1, forward strand.
CAGGCGCGCTTTGCCGTCCACCAGGGCGATGGCGCCCTCGGCGCAGGCGGGGACGCACAGCCCGCAGCCGTCGCACCTCTCTTCGTCGATCCGGATGATCTCCCGAAACGCCATCGCCGGTCTCCCCCCCAAGCCACCCACGGTAAGGCTAGTGGCCCGCGACGATGGGTACCTTGACCGCGGTCAAGCCGGGGGAGGTGCTAGCGGTCGAGCCGTGCCACGGCCGCGGCGAGCGCCTCCGGGGTGTTGCAGTTGGCGGTGACGCCCGGGTCGTCCACGGCCACATCCACCGTGCCCACCGCACGCAGCACCTCGCGCAGCGTTGGCCCGGCGAGCTCGCCGGTGACGATCCTCTCGGCGACGCGGCGCGAGAGCATCACGGGGTGGCCGTGCTTGCCCTGGTGCGAGGGGAGCGCGGCCTCGGCTTCGGTCCCCGCCAGAGCCCGGACGGTGTCGGAGGCGACGAGGGGGTGGTCGACCGGCAGCACCACCACCGCATCCCAGGCCTGGTCGGCAAGCAGGTGCTGCAAACCCAGCTTCAGGGAGTCGAACATGGCGAGCCCAGATGCGGGCAGGGGCAACCCCTCGAGGTGGGGCGCCTGCAGCGACGGCGCCCCGGCCGGGAGCGTCGCGAGAAGTGGTTTGGCACCCGCGCTTGCGAGCAACTCCGCGCAGGCGGCGAGGAAGGTGCGTCCGTCGGGAAGGCGGGCGAACGCCTTGGGACCCCCGTAGCGCTCCCCCGTGCCACCGGCGAGGATCAGGCCCGCGAAGCGCGCCGCCATCCCTCGGGGACCTCGCCGGTGCGGTCGAGCCGGATCAGCTCCGCCACGATGGAGACCGCGATCTCCTCGGGGGTGACCGCGCCGAGGTCGAGCCCCACGGGGCAGCGCAGCGTGTGCACGCGGTCGGGAGGAACGCCAGCGGCGGCCGCAGAGTGCCGGATCGCCGCCGCCTTGGTGCGCGAGCCCACGACGCCCACCCCGGCGAACGGACGTGCGAGAGCGGCGACGGCCCAGGAGGCGTCGGCATCGGCATCACCGGTGGCCACGACCACCTGGGTCACCTCGGGATGCTCGAACCCCTCGAGCATGCCCGGCTCGGCCCCAGCGATCGCCTCGATGCCGGGCAGATCCCGGAGCCGCTCGGCGACGGTGGAAGAGGCCACCGTGACCTGGTAGCCGGCGCGGGCCCCCGTGGCGGCCAGGGCCGCGCCCACGTGGCCGGCGCCGATGATCAGCAGCCTGCGGTGGGGTCCGAACTTCTCCAGCATCACGGTCACGGTGCCTCCGCAGTTGGTTGGCTTCTCAAGGATGCGCGCGTTTGGGCCTCCGGCGAGCATCGCCCGGGCGGCCGCGAGGACCTCGGCCTCCACTTCGCCGCCACCGACTGTCCCATCCTGGGCGCCGCCGGCGGAGAGCAGCATGCGCGCGCCCTGCCGGCGCGGCGCGGAGCCGTGCACCTGCACCACCGTGGCGAGGACGCAAGTCGCGCCCGCGTCAACCGTCTCGATCAACCGTCGCAAGACGTTCATGGTCGTCCACCTGTCTCTCGGAAAGGAGCCACGCAAAGGGGTGGCGCTCGCCAAGCGCCGCCACGACCGTCGGGGGGGTGAGGGGCAGCCGGTCGATTTCGACGCCCAGCGCGTCGCACACCGCGTTGCGCACCGCTGCGGGTGTGGGGATCAGGGAGGGCTCGCCGACCCCCTTGGCGCCGAAAGGACCCGTTGCACCCTCGCTCTCCATCACGGTGATCTTCACCTTCGGGGCATCGGCGGCGGTAGGGATGGTGTAGTCGGTGAAGCTCGGGTTGGCGAGCCTGCCGCGGTCGAGCTTGAGCTCCTCGCTGATCGCCCAGCCCATCCCCTGCACGATGCCGCCCTGGATCTGGCCCTCGAGGGCGTCGCGATGGATCACCCGCCCCACGTCTTGCGCGGCCGAGACCTCTTCGACCCGCACCAGGCCCAGATCCGCGTCCACCTTCACCCGTGCGATGTGGCAGGCCATGGCGTAGAACTCGTAGGGCGCCCCGGTGCCGGTCTCCGGATCGAAGCGGCGCGCCTTCGTGCGGTGCCAGCCGGTGGCAATCCCCTCGATGCGGCGCGACGCCATCTCGGCGGCGACCCGCGCCACCGGCACCGTGCGCTCGGGCTCACCCCGCACGAATGCGAAGCCACCGGCGAGCTCGACCTCGCCAGCGCGGCAGCCGAGCAACTCGGCCGCCACCGGGTCGAGCCTGGTGCGGAGGCGCCTGACCGCGTCCAGGATCGCGAGCCCCGACATGTGCGCACCGCGGGAGGCGACGGTCGGTCCGGAGTCCCCCACGGTGGTGGTGTCGGGCTGCCAGACCTGGACCACCGCGGGGTCCACCCCGAGCGCCTGGGCGGCGATGGTCTGGGCGGCCGCCAGGTTGCCCTGGCCCATCTCGGTGAGGCCCACCCGCACCACCACCGAGCCGTCGGCCTGCAGGATCACCACCGCCGAGGAGCGGTCGAGGCGCTGGCCGCCGTGGTGGAGGTTGCAACCGTAGAGCACCAGGCCGATCCCCATGCCTTCCCATGCCGCTGCCGAGCCTGCACGCGGACGCGCGTGGAACTCGTCCCAGCCGGCGAGAGTCGCGGCGCGATCCAGGCACTCGCGGGCCAGCACCGGCCTCGGGAGCAGCTGTCCGGTGGAGGTTCTGCGGCGGCGGTCATCGAGGACGTTGCGGCGCCGCAGCTCAAGCGGGTCCATCCCAAGCTGGCGGGCGAGCTTGTCCATCGTGGCCTCGGCGGCCCAGGTGACCTGGGGCGCGCCGAAGCCGCGGAACGCCCCGCCGAAAAGGTTGTTCGTGTACGCGACGTGGGTCGCGACCCGCACCGCGGGCACGTGGTACGGGCCTATGGACGAGACGTTGGCGCGCTCCGCAACCACGGTGGAGAGGCCGATGTACGCTCCTGCGTCCATCACAGTGTCCACCTCGGCGAAACGCAGCCTGCCGTCGCGGTCCGCACCCCAGCGGTGGCGGACCACCACCGCGTGGCGCTTCGTCGAGGCCTGCATGTCCAGCTCGCGTGGCAGGACAAGCCGCACCGGCTTGCCGGTCGCGAACGCCAGCACCGCAGCGCAAGCGGCCGGCTCGGAGGCGTAGTCCTCCTTGCCGCCGAACCCGCCGCCGGTGGGGGCCTGCTCCACCCTCACGGCGGCCAGCGGAATGCCGAGCACGCGCGCCACCGCCTGCTGGACGTAGAACGGACACTGACAGGAGGTGATGATCGTAATGCGCTCGCGCCCCTCGGGGATGGCGAGGCACCCCTGAGGCTCGAGGTAGGCGTGCTCCTGCCCGCCGATGTGGTACTCAGCCTCCACCACGACGTGCGCGCGGGCGCTCTCACGGGCGACGTCCCCGCGCACCACCCGGAACGTGCGCACGAGGTTGCCGCCCTCGTGGACGGAAGGCGCGTCCGGTTTCAGCGCGGCGACCGGGTCGTGGACCCCCGGCAGCGCCTCGAGGAGCGGCTGCACCAGCTGCGCCGCCTGCCAGGCGGCCTCTGGTGTGCGCGCCGCCACCAGCGCCAACCGGTCGCCCACCATGCGCACGCGGTCCTCGACGATGATCGGCTGGTCGGGGAAAACCACGCCCACCTGATTCTTCCCGGGGATGTCGCCGGCGGTGAGGACGGCCTCCACCCCGTCGAGGGCGCGAGCGGCGGCGAGCTCGAGCCGGGCAACCCGGGCCGACGGAACCGGGGAGACCGCGAGCGCAGCGTGCAGCATACCGGGCAGCGCGAGGTCCGCCACGTACCGCGTGCTGCCCGCAACCTTGGCACGAGCGTCGGGGCGCTCGTGGTGCCCGCCGAGAGGGCCGCCGTGAGCCGCGCGCTTACTCATGTTCCATCCCGGTGACGGCCTGTAGCGCCTCGATCACCTTCGTGTAGCCGGTGCAGCGGCAAAGGTTGCCGGAGAGAAGGCGAGCCTGCTCCGACGGGTCGGCCTCGCGGTGGGCGAGGATCGCAACACCCGTTACCGCGATCCCGGGGGTGCAGAAGCCGCACTGCACGCCCCCGCGCGTCACGAGCGCCTCCTGGAACGGATGCAGGCGGCCGGCGGACGCCAACCCCTCGACGGTCACGACGTCGTGGCCGTCGGCCGAAGCCGCCAGCACCAGGCAGGAGGTCACCGGTGAGCCGTCCAGGAGCACCGTGCAGGCGCCGCACTCGCCCGCCCCGCATCCCTCCTTGGTCCCGATCAGGCCGGCGTCGTCGCGGAGCAGATCGAGGAGGCGGCGGCCCGGCGGCACCTCGAAGGTACGTCGCTCGCCGTTGAGCGTCAGGCTGACGGTCACGCGCTCAGCCA
>JALHTD010000347.1 GCA_022865555.1 Thermoanaerobaculaceae bacterium
CCATCGCCTTCGCGAGGCCGAAGTCCAGCACCTTCACGGTGCCGTCGGCGCGCACCTTGACGTTGGCGGGCTTGAGGTCGCGATGCACGATGCCCTGCTCGTGGGCGGCCTCGAGGGCGTCGGCGATCTGTCTGGCGATCGGCAGCGCTTCGGCAAGCGGCAGCGGCCCGCGTGCGATCATCGCTGAAAGATCCTCGCCCTCGACCAACTCCATCACGAGCGCGCGGATGCCGCCGGATTCCTCGATGCCGTAGATCGTGGCGATGTTGGGATGGTTGAGCGACGCCAGCGTCTGCGCCTCCCGCTTGAAGCGGGAGAGCGCCTCGGGATTGTCTGCCAGATCGGAGGGCAGGACCTTCACAGCGACGTCCCGGCCGAGGTCGGTATCGCGGGCGCGGTAGACCTCGCCCATCCCACCGGCTCCGACCGAGGCAAGAACCTCCAACGGACCCAAACGCTCTCCGGCTGAAAGCACCACACCCCCCCCAAGGCGGCTGGTTGCCGGAAGTCTACTGGACCGGCACCGAGAAAGCTACGTTGGAGGTGCTTCGGTCAATTCGCGCGCACAGTCCCGAGGAGCCGGCACACACCGGTACCTGATTGTATGAGCAGGCCGGTCTACCGGTTTTGCGGCGTAGCGTAGAGCTCGCCAAGGAGACCGCACGGGCTGGAGTATCGTATCGGTACGAGCTATCACCTTCTCACCTTCTTCCGCGCCCCCGCCGGCCTCCATTTGCGCGAGGCACTCCTCAAGCGCCACGTGGTGCTCATGAAAGGCATCGTCCTCCCACTCCTCCTCGGCCGCTCGCGCCAGCGCGGCGTCAGGTGCGGACGCGGACGCGGTAGGTGAGCTTCACCTCGCCGTTGGCGGGCACCGGGACGGGAAAGGTGATGCCGAACGCGGAGGTCCTCTCGTAGGGGTGGGAGTTGGAGATCATCTCCCAGTCCCCGCCGAGCTGCTCCCTCACGTCCACCGTCACGGCCGTGTCCTTGTGGTTGCGCAGCGTGACCTCGAACGCGTCCTCGAACAGGTTGTCGGCGAGTTTCTTGTAGTCGGTCTGCCGGCGCTCGGCGACGATGTCGAAGGCGTTGCCCATGGTCACCTTCACCAGCTCGTCCTTGGGCGTATGCTCGATGCGGTCCTCGCCGACGAACTGCGCGGTCCCGCGACGGTCCCGCTGGTAGAGGCGAACGACCCCGCCCGGTAGCGCCATCCCCAGGTGGTTGTCGGCGCGGTTGGCGAGCTCCACCTCGACGCGCACGTCCTGCTTCTGCTTGCCGATCCGCTGCATGTACCACCACTGCGGGCTCTCGACGATGTAGCGCCGCGTTACTTTGACGTGGTCCGCCTCGAGCAGCGCCACCTGTTTCTTCTGCCTGTCCTTGATGGTGGTCGGCCGCTCCAGGGTGTAGAGGTGGTACTCGGCGAACGCCTCCTCGCGCATCTCGGCGGTCACCGCCCGTGCCGGCATCATCATGGCCTCCGGGCGCCCCTTGCGCTCGGGCGCGAGGTGCACGTCACCGGCCACCAGCTGCAGGGTGGCGTCGGGGTACGAGGCTCCCGAGGTGTTGTCGAGGGTCACCCACCCCAGCAGGTTCCCCTCGTCGCCGGCCGTGCCCATCGTGAGCACGTAGTCGGCCTTCCATGTGACCCCGCCTGTCAGGTAGGTCGCTTCGAGCCGCCGCTCACCCGGACGTTCGCTCGTCAACACCCAGACCAGGGTCGGGCGCTCACGCAGGTTTTCGGGCACTTGGGAGAAGCTCAGCTCCCGGTACGAGGGGTTCGAGACGATGCGGTCGCCGATCCGCCAGACCGTGCCGTTCTCGATCGAGAGCAGCCGCCCGGTCACCGTCTTGCGCACCACCGCGCCCGGCGCCTCACCGGGCTCCTCGATGACCATCGTGACGTCCTTGCCCAGGAACTTGGCGAGCAGGGTCTGGGGCGAGAGCAGGTCGTACTCGTAGTTCTGCTCGAGCACCGTGACCCCGTCCCCGGTGATCGCCACGGTTTCCGGCATCACGAGAGCGGCGATGTCGCGGAACTCCAGCGC
>JALHTD010000348.1 GCA_022865555.1 Thermoanaerobaculaceae bacterium
CGGTGCCCGCACGCTCCGGCCTCATGGCTCCTGGCGTCCGCGGGGCGGATCTCGCCACCACCCTCCCGTTACCTATTGCCCTGCTTGAGAGGCCTGAGCAGTGTCTTTGGGTGGGCGGAGAAATTCCGCCCGGCGGGTGGGGCGGCCGTGGCTCCGGAGGCCACGGGGTCCCCAGCGTGCGGATCCGGGGTGGGGTGTCGGTGACGCCGTTTCATGCGGACACCGAGGGGCCCCACCCCGGGCCGCACCGCTGGGTCGTGGCCGGAGGAATCTCGGCGCGCCGCGATCCCGCCTGCGGCGGGAGAGCCAGCGCCGAGCGGCCGCTCACCCGCCGGGCAAAAAGAAAGCCTCCACGCAGTGGAACAGGGAAAGCCGATTGCGCCGGCGCCTGAGCGCGCTATTTACCCTTGGCGAGGCGGCAGCCGAGGGCGATCGAGTAAAACTTGGACTCCTCGGAGTCGGCGCGGCTCGTGAGCACGCACGGAGCGGTGGTGCCCATCACGACGGCCGCGAGGCGAGCCCCTGCCAGCACCGTTGCCGTCTTGTAGAACACATTGCCGGCGTCGATGTCGGGGAACACCAGAACGTCCGCGGCGCCCTCCACGCTCGACTTCAGGCCCTTGATCTCGCACGCCTCGGGCGAGAGCGCGACGTCCAGGGCGAGCGGCCCGTCAACGGTCGCCCCCTTGATCTGGCCGCGGTCGGCCATCTTGGCGATCACCGCAGCCTCCATGGTGGCGGGCATCTTGTCGGAGACCTTCTCGTTGGCGGCGATCAGCGCCACCTTCGGCTTGTCGATGCCGAAGGCGTGGGCCGCGGCGACGCAGTACTCCACGATCTTGACCTTGGTCGGCAGGTCGGGGGCAGGGATGATCGCGACGTCTGAGACGAACAGCAGCTTGCCGTGGAGCTTCTGGTAGGCGGGGATGTCGAGCACGGTGAGGTGCGTTAGGACGGCCCCCCTGGGGAGCAGGCCCTTCTCCTTGTCGAGGATCAGGTGCATGTACTTGTCGGTGCCGATCAGCCCCTTCATCAGCACGTCGGCCTCGCCGTCGCGCACCATGTCGCGGGCCTTCGCCCCGGCCTTGGCCTCGTCGGGCTCGTTGATGACCTCGAACAGGCCGGGGTCGAGCTTGAACTCCTTGCACAGAGCCTCGATGCGCGCACGTTCGCCCACGAGGATGACCCTGGCGATGCCTTCGCTCGCCGCCCGGGCCGCGGCCTGAATCGTGTTCTCGTCGTGGCCCGCGGCCACGGCCAGGCGCCTGGCGGACGGCACCAGGGTTGCTGCGGCTTCCTGCTTCAGTTGCTCGACCAACCCTTCGAGCGAACAGATCGCCTTCATGCTCCCTCCCGTCTCACGGAAACGGTTCCGTCGGTGTTTCCAGGTGTTTCGCGGACCGCGTCGAACGGACCGCGGGCCACTGTCTTCATCCTTCCGGGTTGTAGTCGCGCGCCTCTTCCTTCCGGTTGAGGACGCGCAGTGCGCCCTTGACAAGGGCGAACATCTCGTTCTCCCCGGGGTACACCGTGACACCACAGCCGAGACCCGCGACCAGGCCGGAGATCGCGTCCACGAGCATCTGCGATCGGGCCATGCCCCCGGTGAGCAGGATGCGGTCCACGCGCTCGCCGTCAAACGCCGGCACGAGACTCGAGATCCACTTGGCGATCTGGTAGGCCATCGCCTCGAAGACGTTGGCTGCGTCGGCGTCCCCGGTCTTGATGAGCCGTTCCACCTCGCGCAGGTCCGCGGTGCCGAGCAGGTCGATGAGTCCGCCCCGACCCTTGTTCAGCTTCTTGAGCTCCTCCTTGGTGTGCTTGCCGGAAAAGCACAACTCGATGAGCTGCCCTGTCGGGAGCGACCCCGACCGCTGCGGGGTGAACGGTCCCTCCCCATCGAGGGCGTTGTTGACGTCGATGTAGCGCCCCTTCTTGTGGGCACCGATGGAGATTCCCCCTCCCATGTGGGCGACGATCACGTTCACCTTCTCGTAGAACGTCTCGTTCTCCTCGGCGTAGCGGCGCGCGGTCGCGATCTGGTTGAGCGCGTGGCTGATGACCTTGCGGCGGATCGCCTTGACCCCCGAGATCTTGACGCGCTCCGGCGCCTCGTCCACCACGACCGGGTCCACGATGAACGCCGGTTTTCCGGTCTCGCCGACCAGCTCCTGGGCGATGAGCGCGCCCAGGTTGGAGGCGTGCTCGCCCATCACGCCTTTCCTCAGGTCGGCGAGCATCTGCTCTCCGACGCCGTAGGTGCCGTGCGCGATCGGACGCAGCAGCCCGCCACGCGCGGCCACCGCGTCGATGTCGGCCAGCCCGAGATCGTGCTCCACGAGCGACTTCAGGATCACGTCTTTCCTGAATGCGAACTGCTCCGTGATGCTGTTGCCCTCGTAGGGCGCCAGCTCGCCGGCCGAGTGCTGCAGCTCGGTGGTGAAGCTCTCCTGCTCGCCCTCGTAGACGGCGATCTTGGTGGAAGTCGAGCCCGGGTTGACCGCGAGCACGCGGTACCGCCGGAAGAAGGTGTCCTTGGGCGTCTGCCGCCACTCCCCGAAGCGGTGGAGGCGCACCACCGCGGCCTTCACCGACAGGCGGACGTCCTCGGGTGTGCAGTCCATCGCCAGGTCGACCCCACGGAACCCGAGGCCGAACATCACGCTGAACTTCTTCGCCGTCGGATAGCGCGTGGCGTAGAGGTGGTAGAGGAGGTTCCCCATGTCCAGGTTGGGGCAGATGATGACGTTGGTCCCGCCGGACCAAGCGCCCTTGCCTGGGACTCGGTAGTACATGGCGGACCGCTCCGAGAGCGCCACGCTCATCTTGACCTCGGCATCGATGCGAATCGAGGCGTACCGACTCCCACGCCGCACCCGCTCGGCGAGGGTCCCCGGGACGAGTTCCGCTGCCCGTCGCACCAGCTCCGGCGAGGGGCCCTCGTCGGAGCCTCGGTGCGAGTACGAGACGATCGCGCCGCGGATCTCGGGGAGCACGTCCTCGGGGAAGAGGTCGCGAGCCACGGCGCAGGTGCCCACCGCCACGTGCGCAAGCATCTCCGGCGTCATGGTGGCATTCACGCCGACGTCGCCGAAGACCACGATGTTGTGGGGGAAGATGTTGTCAGGGTGCTCGTCGGGCAGCACGAAGACCCCGGCCTCGCACGGGAGGTACCTCCTGGTGAGCGCCTTCACCATGGGCCGGAAGAAGTCCTTGGGCTCGTGGGTCGCGCCGCCCACAACGATGTCCGCGTGCCCCTGTTGCACCGCGGCGATCCCGAAGAGCGCGGGGCTGGATACGAAGCGACGAGCCTCGCGCGTTGTCATCTTCTGCCCGGCCTCCTGCGAGCTCTGGACGCGCTCGCTGGCGAAGGCCTCGATCAACTCGGGCTGTTCATCGAGATCAAGGAACGCGCTCTCCGATAGCGCAAACTCCACGCGGTTGGCGTCCACGTGGCTCAGGGCGCCCGCCACAACGCCACGAATCAGAGGCTCGGGGGCCAGAAAAACTGGCCGCACGAATCGCGCCAGGTGGCATGCCGCTTCGACCACGCGCGGATCCACGGACTCGACGAAGATGACGGTTGGCCGGTGCCTCGGGGCCTCCAGGATCTGAGCGTCCAGGGATCCCTCGATGTCGAACACTCCGACCTCCCGTCACGGCGATTGTAACAAGAGGAGATAGTGCGGATCAGCACAAGCTCATGGCCCCGCACCACCACCCAGGCCCAAGGCTTGGTGCCTGGGGTCTGCAGGGTGTCGTGCCTGCCGTTGCTCGAGCTCCAAGCCTTGCAGATGCGTAGGTGGCAGGCCTCAAACCTGGTGGGGTGAGCGGGCTACGCGGCGGACACGCGCGCGAGCCAGCGCTCGCGCAGGAAGCCGAGTCCCAGCGCGGTCACCCGCCCCAGCCCCTCCTGTGCCGGCACAACGTAGGGCTGGATGCCGGTTGCGAGCGCCTCGATGTGGGCCTCCTCGCTGCCGTCGTCCTCGACCAGGATGCAGCGGGTCTGCGGGTACTTCCGCACGTAAGCCGCGAGGGCGGTGTAGAAGGCCCCGGCCTCGTGGCAGGACGTGGCAGCCAGGAGCAGGTCCGGGGGGGCCGCGGGCAGCTCGTCACCGTCGCCGACGGTTTCGGCCCACTCGCCAACGAAAAGGTAGCGAAGGTAGGGGTGGTCGGCCGCGACGACCGGCCGGTACAGAGCGGCCGCAATCACCTGCTCGGCGACCCGCTTGTCGGGGTCGAACGCGTAGTCCGCACCGGCGCGGACCGCGTCCTGCTTCTCGGTGAGGAAGGCGCCGGCGTAGAGGATCCTTCCGCCAAAACCGTTGTGGCGGAGCGAAGCGATCGTGTCCATGCGCTGCTGGTGCGCGGCGATAGGTCCCTTGAGCACGAGTGCCAGGTCGAAGGGGCCGCCGGTGGTACGCTCCACCAGCTCCCAGGGGAGCCCGACGGTCTCCACGTGAAGCTCGGGGTGGCGCTCGGTGAGGAGCCGCTCGATCTCGTAGCGCTCCGGGAGATCGCCGAGCACG
>JALHTD010000349.1 GCA_022865555.1 Thermoanaerobaculaceae bacterium
CGGGTACCGTGAGGTGTTCCCGCTCTCCCGCCTGGGCGAGGTGTTCACGGTCGTGCTCCTGTTCGCGGGGCTCGGTCTGATCCTCCTCGTCGCCATGGAGATCGGCCGCACCGTTTTGGAGGGGGAGCTGCGAGAGGTCTTCGGCCAGGTTCGGAGGTCGCGGATGATCGAGAGCATTTCGGGGCACGAGATCGTGTGCGGGTTCGGGCGCATGGGGCAGGCCGTCGTCGAGGAGCTGCGCCGTGCCCACCGCAACGTCGTGGTTGTCGAGTCCAACGCGGAAAAGGTCCAGCGGCTCAAGGCGCTGGACGTGCCTGTCGTGGCGGGGGACGCCACGACGGAAGCCGCGCTGCGCTCTGCTGGGATCGAGCGCGCTCGCGGCCTGGTGGCCTGCCTCAACGACGACGCCCACAACGTCTACACCGTGCTCACCGCCCGCTCGCTCAACCCCGAGCTGTTCATCGTGGCGCGTGCCGGCGAGGAGGGGGCGGAGGCCCGCATCATGCGGGCCGGCGCCAACCGCGTGGTCAGCCCCTACAGACACGGTGGCATGCGCCTGGCCCACGTGCTCATGAAACCCACGGTGGTGGACTTTCTGGACGTTTCGCTGGGGCGGGCGGGCGAGCTCGGTCTCGAGCTGCAGCAGCTCGTGCTCCCCGAGACCGCGCCGCTGGTTGGCAAGACGCTGGCCGAGGCCGAGCTTCGCCGACGCTGGAAGGTGGGGGTCGTCGCGGTGCAGCGTGGAGACACGATCTTCCCCAACCCGGAGGCGGATTTCGCGTTCTCGGGTGGCGACGTGCTGGTGATCCTGGGGACCCGGAGCGCCCTGGACGGCTTCGAGACGGTGTGCCGCGCGGCGGCCACTGCGGAGGTGTGACGTGCGCCTGTGCCGGCTGGAGGTGGGGGGCACGCCGCGCTGGGGCGTGATCGAGGGCGAGCTCGTGACGCCGCTCGCGGCGCCTCCGTGGGAGGAGGTGCGGAGGGTCGCCGGCGAGATGCCGCTCGCCACCGCAAAGCTGCTGCCGCCCTGCGAGCCCACCAAGATCGTGGCGGTGGGTCTCAACTACCGCGCCCACGCCACCGAGATGGGCAAGGAGCTGCCCGAGGAGCCCCTGCTCTTCCTCAAGGCCCCTTCCTCCCTCCTGCCCCCCGGCGGGGCCGTGGTGCTGCCCAGGCAATCGAGCCGGGTGGAGCACGAGGGCGAGCTGGCGCTGGTGATCGGCAGGACCGCCTCAAAGGTCAACGCCTCCCACGCTCTCGAGTATGTGAGGGGGTTTACCTGCCTGGACGACGTGACGGCCCGCGACATCCAGCGCAGGGAAAAGGCCTACGCGCGGGCCAAGGGGTTCGACACATTCTGCCCTGTCGGGCCGTGGCTGGAGACCGAGATCGAAGACCCGCAGGCGCTGGCCCTCGAGCTGCGGGTCAACGGCGCGGTGCGCCAGAAGGGCACCACCGCCGACATGATCTTCCCGGTGGCCGAGGTCGTCGCGTTCATCTCCCACATCATGACGCTTTACCCGGGCGACCTGATCACCACCGGCACCCCGCCCGGGGTCGGCCCGCTGGTAGCCGGGGACAGCGTCGAGGTGGAGATCGCAGGCATCGGCGTCCTCCGCCACACCGTCAGCACCGCTTGACGGGCACCCGGGACATTGCTATTTTTCTCCCCCGCCCGGGAGACCGGGCGTCGAGCGGGAATAACTCAGTGGTAGAGTGCGACCTTGCCAAGGTCGAAGTCGCGGGTTCAAATCCCGTTTCCCGCTCCATTTTTCGCTAGCGATGGCCCCCGGCCTCGGGGGCCTTGTCGTTCCTGGACGAGGTTGGACGGTCGAGCTTGACGTCCAGGGGGTAGGATCGAGGCCTACTCGCCCCAGATCTGCCTTGAGGCGACCGGAGGTTTCCAGCCAGGAGGAGGGCGCCATGAGCGAGAGATCAACCACGGTTCTCACGATCTCGCGGCAACTGGGCAGCGGCGGCTCCTACATAGGCCAGGAGGTGGCGCGCAGGCTCGGCATGCGCTACGCCGACCGGGAGATCCTGCAGCAGGCAGCCGCGGCGGCCGGCCTCGGGGAGGGGGACCTCGAGGGCGCCGAGGAGAAGGCCGGCGGCTTCTGGCACTCGGTTGCCCACTCCTTCTCCCTGGGGGGCCCGGACACTACCTTCGTCCCCCCGCCGCTGTCGGCGGTCTACGAGGAGGACGTGTTCAAGATCGAGAGCCGGATCATCCGAGAGATCGCGAGCCAGTTCGACACGGTGATCGTCGGACGCGCCGGGTTCCACGTGCTCGCCGGTCACCCGGCGCTCGTCAACGTCATGCTGCACGCGCGCCGGGCCTGGCGCGTCGCGCGCGTCATGCAGGTCTACGGCATCGAAGCCGCAGCCGAGGCCGAGGAGCTCGTGGACCGCTCCGACCGTCACCGGGCGACCTTCATCCGCAAGTTCACGGGCAGGCACTGGACCGATGCCCGCCTGTTCGACCTTTGCATCGACACGAGCTCCGTGGGCCTCGAGCCCGCCACCGAGATGGTGCTCGAGCTGGTGTCGCGACGCATGGGGCGGCGCGGGGAGCCGGGGCCTGTTCCTGCGGTCTGATCGTGCCGGCGTCGGGCCGGCCTGAAATGAGGCGCCGCTACGCGCGGTTGGGGTCAGCAGCACCCCGCAGCCGCGCGAGGCGCGACAGCGAGCGGGGTCGTTGACCCTCGACCAGGAGATGAAGAGATGGGAACGGACAGAGGTGATGCTTTCCTGATCATGCTGCGACGCTGGCGCGGGCCGTTCGGCATCGCTCTGGCGACCGCGCTCCTCGCGGCGAGCTCGACGGCACAGACGGCGCAAGCCCAGGGGCAGGGCGAGCTTTCGCTCGCAGAGACCCTCCGGGAGATCGCAGCCCGTTCCACCGCTGCGGTCACCGCCGGCCTCGACCTCGACGCGGCGAAGGAGAACACCAGGCGCGCCCAGGCGTCCTACTACCCCTCGGTGTCGCTCTCGGCCGGCCACTTCAACCGTGACGACCCGGTTGTCGCGATCTTCGGCGACTTCGCGGTCCCCACGACCGAGAAGAACTTCTTCACCGGCGAGCTGGACGTCACCGAGCTGATATGGGACGGCGGACGTCGCTCCTCCGCCGTGAAAGGCTCTCGAAGCGCCGAGGACGCCACGGCGATGCGGGGGCAGGCCGACGTACGGGCCGCGCAGCTCGAGGGCATGGGTACCTACCTCGCGATACTGGTTTCCAAGGCGCAGCGACGCGTCGTAGCCCAGCGGGAGGCGAGCCTGCAAGACCACCTGCGCGAGGTGAAGGACCTCTTCGACCAGGGTGTCGTCGCCCGCAACGACCTGCTCGCGACCGAGGTCCGCCTGCGGTCCGTCCAGGACCAGGCCGGCCGCGTCGACAACGACGAGGCGGTTGCGGTCCAGGCCCTGAACCGATTGATGGGGCGCAGCCCGGGAGACCCCCTCGTTCTCCCCGACCAACTGCCGTCGCCACCCCCTCTCACGGCGAACCCGGAGGACCTCAGAAAGCGCGCGGCGGAGGGAAACAAGCAGCTCCTCGCGCTGCGCTCACGCCTGGCGGCGGAGCAGGACGCGGTGGGAGTGCGAAAGGCGGACAGCTACCCGACCTTCATCGCGCAGGCCTCCCACACCTACCAGCAGAACCAGTACCTCCTGTACCCGAACGCGAATTTTCTCTTCCTCGGAGTGAACTGGCTGGCCTACGACGGCGGCGCTCGGCGGGCCGGCGTGCGCGAGGCCGAGATCGCCGTCGCCAGGACGGCGCAGGAGATCACCGACCTCCAGCGGCAGCTCGAGATCCGGGTGGACCACGCGTACCGCGACTACCAGCAGGCCCTCAGGGAGTCCGCAACGGCCGAGACCAACGTCAACGCGTCGGTTGAGAACCTGCGGATCGTCGAGGATCAGTACAGGGCCGGCCTCGCCAAGTCGACCGACGTCCTGGATGCCGAATCGACCCTGGCCGAGAGCCGCTTCAACCTGGTGAACCAGCACTACAACGCCTATCTCAAGCAGGGCGCCCTTCTCACGGTCGCCGGCGAGGACCTCCCGACGTTCTACGCGAATCTCGCACCGAAGAGACAGGAGCAGTGACATGCTCAAGAAATGGATCAGCCTCGCGTTCATCCTCCTGGTTGCGGCGGCAATCGTGGTCGCCGGCTACAGCTACTGGAAGCACGCCCAGGTCCACCCCAACACGGAGGACGCCTACGTGAGCGGGGACGTGTTCTCCGTCGCGTCCCGCATCCCGGGCACGCTGCTCACCGTCGAGGGCACCGAGAACCAGCCGGTGAAGCAGGGGCAGGTGATCGCGACCCTGGACCCCCGCGACCTCGACTCGCAGGTGGAGCAGGCCCGCACGGCCCTCGAGGAGGCGCGCTCGATGCTCGCCACCAACCGTGCTCAGATCGCCCAGGCGAGGGCCAAGGTGCAGGCGGACAGGAGCCGCCTCGAGCTCGCGCGTCTGAACCTGCAGCGCTTCTCCGAGCTCTACCACCGCAACTCGATTCCCAAGCAGCGCTTTGACGATGCCGTCACCGCCGAGCAGGTCGCCTCGGCGAACACAGCGTCCTCCGAGAAGGCGCTTGCCGTAGTGGAGGCCAACCTCGCCGTGGCCGAGCGCCGGATCAGGCTGCACGAGGTCAGGCTTGCCAACGCCGAGCTCACCCGCTCGTACTGCACGATCGCCTCGCCGGTCGACGGCATCGTCAGCAAGAAGAACGCTCAGGTCGGCCAGGTCGTGGCCCCGGGCCAGCCCCTTTGCGCGGTGGTCCCCCTCGAGGGCGAGCACATCTGGATCGAGGCCAACTTCAAGGAGACCGAGCTTCGCCGCATCCGCGTCGGCCAGCCTGCGACGATCCGCACCGACGTCCACCCTGAACGTACCTACACGGGTTGGGTGGAGAGCCTGAGCGCGGGCACGGGTGCCGCCTTCTCGCTGCTGCCGCCCGAGAACGCGAGCGGCAACTGGGTCAAGATCGTGCAGCGTCTGCCCGTGCGCATCGCGATCGACGCGGCGAGCAACGCGGATCTCTCGCTGCGCCTGGGGCTCTCGACCCACGTCGAGGTGGACACGCTGGCCGAGCCGAGAAAGCTGCCCATGAGGGCGAAGCCCACCGAGGCGTCTCGCTAGAGGGAGAGGCTCGCGAGGATCGGATGGCCGAGCGGACGACCAACAAGTACCTGATCGCCTTCACCTCCATGCTCGGCACTCTGATGGAGGTGGTGGACACGTCCGTGGCCAACGTCTCGCTGCCGCACATGCAGGGAACGTTCTCGGCAGGCGTGGACGAGATCACCTGGGTCATCACCTCGTACCTGGTCGCCAACGCCGTCATCCTCCCGATCACGGGTTGGCTCGGAAACTACTTCGGGCGCAAGCGCTTCTACCTGTGGTGCCTGGGTGTCTTCACGCTCGCGTCGCTCGGTTCCGGCGCCGCCCCGTCGCTCCCCTTCCTCGTGTTGATGCGCGTCATCCAGGGCTTCGCCGGAGGCGCCATGGTGCCGATGTCGCAGGCGATCCTTCTCGAGGCGTTTCCCAAGGAGGAGCACGGCAAGGCGATGGCGCTGTTCGGCATCGGCGTGGTGTTCGGACCGATCATCGGCCCGACGCTGGGCGGCTGGATCACCGACAACTGGGGCTGGCCCTGGGTGTTCTACATCAACATCCCGCTTGGCGTCCTCGGCATCGCCCTCGGTCTGATGCACATCACCGACCCGGCGCACTTGCGGAGGCCCGAGGGAAGGGTGGACTACCTGAGCTTCCTCTTCATCTGCGTGGGGCTCGGCAGTCTGGAGGTGGTCCTCAACCGGGGCCAGCGCTACGACTGGTTCGACAGCAACTTCATCAAGCTCTTCGCCCTCGCTGCCGCCCTCGGAATCGCGCTTTTCATCTGGCGATCGTTCACGGCCGAGAGCCCACTCGTGAACCTACGCGTGTTCGCCAACCGCTCCTTCGCCTCGGGCACAGTGCTGATGTTCCTGCTCGGCTTCGGCCTCTACGGCTCTTTCACCATGCTGCCGATCTACGTCCAGAGCCTGATGGGCTACACAGCCACCTGGGCCGGGCTGGTGATCTCGCCGGGCGGTGTGGCCTCCCTCCTGGCCATGGCCCTGGTCGGAACCATGGTCGGCAGGGTGGATGCACGGTTCCTCGTGCTCGTCGGCGCGATCCTCAACATCGGCGCGCTCTGGGTGCTGAAGGATCTGAACCTGCAGGTGGACTTCTTTCACATCACGTTGTCGCGCCTCCTCCAGGGGTTCGGTCTCGGCTTCCTGTTCGTGCCGATCACCGTGGCCGCCTTCTCGCACCTCAAGCCGGAGCAGATCGGCCAGGGGACGGGCCTGTTCAACCTGCTGCGCAACGAGGGCGGCTCCGTCGGCATCGCCATGTCCGCGACCGTGCTCGCCCGCCACGCACAGCTACACCAGACGCGTCTCGCCGACCATGTAACGAGCTTCAACCCTGTCGTTCAGGACTGGCTCAGGGACGCGACGCACGGCCTGTTCGCTGTCTAAGGCCACGACCCAGTCACCACCCAGGCGCTCTCGTTGGGAATGTTGTACGGTCAGGTCCAGCAGCAGGCGGTCATGCTCGCCTTCGTGGACGTTTTCCGCATGCTGATGTTCGCCTTCGTCCTCTTCCTGCCGTTCATTCTCCTGCTCTCCAGCGGCAAAGGCAGACGCGCCCCCGGCGCGCACTGAGGCGGCCTCCACCGAAAACGGGCCAGAGACGTGGCCGGCGCCGGTGGAACCGCGAGCCCCGTGTCGGCGGACTCAGGATTTGGCGTAGTTGCTGGCGCCGGCCCAGTCGATCACCACGACCGGTTCGTTGCCGAGCACCCAGGCGTCGTGACCCTGGGGCAGCGCAGACACCTCGCCAGGACCGAGGTCGAACTCGGTACCGTCGGTCATCTTGACGTGCATCTTCCCCGAGACCTGGTACTGGAAGTGAGGCGCCTCGCACCACTCGGTGCCGGCGATCGGCTTGACGTGCTTGGACCAGCGCCAGCCGGGCTCCAGGGTCAAACGCCCAACCACGCCGCCACCGATCTTGATCAACTCGAGACGGCCCTTCTCGAAGGTCCGAACCTCATTGGGAGAAGCGAAAGTGCTGTGCTCAGCGCGCGCCATACCTGCCTCCTTGGTGGGAATGTCCTTGTAGCCCCAACCGGGAAGTCTGTCGCCGCATTCCCTCCCGCATTCGCCCGAAGCGGCCGCGCTGCGGCCGCGCTGCGGCCGGGCGCCCGGCGCCTGGACCCGCGGAACCCAGCTCCTTGCTGGCTGCTGGACATGGCCGGCGCGTTGACACCCGCCCAGGCTGGTCGGTAGACTCCCCGATGCGGTGACGTAGCCAAGTGGTAAGGCAGGGGCCTGCAAAGCCCTCATTCGGCGGTTCGACTCCGCCCGTCACCTCCACCACGATTCCGACAAGGAGGAAACCCGATGAGACGCATCGCAACCGCTGCTGTGTTGTTCGCCCTGATCGCCGTGCCGCTGCTCGCCGCGGATGCTCCCGCAACGCCATCGGCGGCCTGTTGCCTCAAGAGCGCCGGCGCCCAGCGCACCGTCAACAACCTCGACAACGGCGTGAAGATCACGATCACCGGTGGCGACCCCAAGCTCGCCGCGATGATCCAGGAGGAGACCGCCACCTGTCCCAAGCCCGGGTGCTCAAAGGACTGCCCGATGCAGGCCAAGGGCGTCACCCGGACGGTCGAGAAGACCGACACGGGCGTGGTGATCACCGCCACCGCGAGCGACCCGGAGATGGTCAAGAAGCTGCAGGAGCACTCCGCCACCCAGTGGGACAAGGACTGCCCCCACAAGGCCGGGAAGGCGTGCGCCAAGGGCCAGGCCGACGCGCCGAAGTGCCCGTACGCCAAGGGCGGGGCCCCTACTCAGTCCTGAGCGGCGCTCACGAGATCTTCACGGCCCGCGGCGGCGACGCCGCGGGCCTACTTCTTTCTTTCACTGCGTGAGGCCTGTTCTGCCCGGCGGGTGAGCGGCCGCTCGGTGCTTGCTCGGCCCCGCTCGCGGCGCGCCGAGACTCCTCCGGCCACGACCCAGCAGTGCGTCCCGGGGCGGGGCCCCTCGGTGTCCGCAAGAAACCGCTTCACCGACACCCCACCCCGGCTCCGCACGCTGGGGACCCCGTAGCCTCCAGAGAGATGGCCACCCCGCCCGCCGGGCGGAACTAACTCCCACCCCCGCTCTAGGACCACACGCTCGCGATGTCGTGGGACAGGAGGTTCTCATTCCCGGCTTCAAGGTTTCTAGCCGAAGGGTGGGGGGTTGAGATCGCCCCGC
>JALHTD010000350.1 GCA_022865555.1 Thermoanaerobaculaceae bacterium
AGCCGTGCTGGGGAGACGGCGGCGCGGCCTCATGCGAACGCCGAGGGGCCCCGGCGCGGATCGCGCTCTCCGGTCTTGGGCGGAGGAGCGTGCGGCTGCAGCGGCTGGGGAGACGCGAAGCCGCACACCGGCCACCGCGGCACCGGCAAAACAAAGCCTCACGCAGTGAACAGAGAGAAAGCGACCACTCCAGGCCCGCGGGGCAAGACAAAGCCACGCAGTGGAAAGACAGAACTGATTCCGCTGTCGCTCTACGAACCTACTTCTTGAGCCACTGGTCCAGCCAGCCTATGACCGTCTCGTGCCACTGGATCGAGTTGGCCGGCTTGAGCACCCAGTGGTTCTCGTCCGGGAAGATCATCAGCTTGGATGGGATCCCCTTGCGCTGCAGGGCGGTGAACGTCGAGAGCCCCTGCGTGTAGACGACCCGGAAGTCCTTCATCCCGTGAACCACGAGCATCGGGGTCTTCCAGTTCTTGACGAACTCGACGGGGTTCTGCTTCGAGTAGTTCTCGAGGTTGACCCACGGCAGACCGCGGTGGTCCCACTCCGGGAACCAGAGCTCCTCGGTGTCGAAGTAGGCCATGCGCTCGTCCAGGTTACCGTCGTGACAAACCAGGCACTTGAAGCGGTCGGTCTGCCCTTCGATCCAGGTGATCATGTAGCCGCCGTAGGAAGCGCCCAGCGCCCCGACCCGCTCCTTGTTCATGAACGGGTATTTGTCGAGAGCGTAGTCCAGCCCCTTCATGAGGTCTTCGAACGGGGCGCCGCCCCAGTCGTTGTTGATGGCGTCGGTGAACGCCTGGCCGTAACCGGTGGAGCCGTGGAAGTCCACCATCACCACCGCGTATCCCGCGCCCGCGTATGCCTGAGGGTTCCACCGGTAGTGGAAGTCGTTGCCGAAGCTGCCCTGCGGCCCGCCGTGGATCAGGAAAGCCACCGGGTACTTCTTCGCCGGGTCGAAGTCCACCGGGTAGACGACGTAGCCCCAAACCGTGTCGCCCTTCGCCCCCTTGAAGGAGAAGCGCTCCGGCTTGCCGAAGCGGGCCGCCGCCACCCTCGCGTCGTTGAGGTGCGTCACGCGCCTGGCGTCGCGGCCGTCCGCCGCGACCGTGTACAGTTCGGTGGGGCCGCTCAGCGAGTTCATGGCGTAGAGGACCCTGCCGCCGGAGCACGCCTGCGGGTCGCTGCACGTACCCTCACCCACAACGATGCGTGCCTTGTCCGAGGCCAGGTCCACCGCGAAGATCGCGCTCTGTCCCAGGTGCTCGGCGGCGCAGAACAGCGCCTTGCCGTCCGGCGTCCACGCGAGGCCGCTCGGGGAGCGGTCGCCGTTCGGCGAGGCGTCGGCGCGCAGGGTGATCTTGCGCTCGGTGCCGGCGGCCCAGTCGCGCAGCACGATCTCGTAACGGTCCGCCTCGTAGCCGGGGCGGCTCATCGCGAGGTACGCCAGGATCTTTCCGTCCGGCGAGAACCTGGGTGCGCTGTCGGCGGCCGGGTTGGTGGTGAGACGGCGGGGGCTGACCGCACCGTCGGATGGGACCGCAAAGAGGTCGAAGTTGGTGGACCAGGCCTCCTCACGTCCCACGTCCTTGGCCGAGAAGACGATCGTCTTCCCGTCAGGGGAGATCGAGTAGTCGTTGCTGTCGCCGAAGGGCTTGGTCGGGCAGTCGGCGTCCATCGGGCCCATCAGGTCCTTCGCGAGTCCGCCGGG
>JALHTD010000351.1 GCA_022865555.1 Thermoanaerobaculaceae bacterium
AAACCAGGAGGAAAACATGAACTTTCAATCCCCGGAGTTTCGCGTGAAGGTCGGCCTCGCCGAGATGCTCAAGGGCGGCGTGATCATGGATGTGACGGATGCTTCGCAGGCCAGGATCGCCGAGGATGCTGGGGCGGCGGCGGTGATGGCGCTCGAGCGCGTGCCGGCCGACATTCGGGCCGAGGGCGGCGTCGCTCGCATGGCGGCCATCGACAAGATCGAGGGGATCATGCAGGCGGTGTCGATCCCGGTGATGGCCAAGTGCCGCATCGGCCATATCGCCGAGGCCAGGGTGCTGGAGACGCTCGGCGTCGACTTCGTGGACGAGTCCGAGGTGCTCACCCCGGCCGACGAGGAGAACCACATCTGGAAGCAGGACTTCAAGGTGCCGTTCGTGTGCGGCTGCCGCAACCTCGGCGAGGCGTTGCGCCGCATCGCAGAGGGCGCCGCGATGATTCGCACCAAGGGTGAGGCCGGCTCCGGCAACATCGTCGAAGCGGTCCGCCACCTGCGGGCGGTGCGCTCCGAGCTCCGTCGCCTCGGCACGCTGGAGGGGGAGGAGCTCATCCCGGCGACCAAGGAGCTGCAGGCTCCCTTCGAGCTGGTGCAGTTCGTGGCCAAGGAGGGGAAGCTGCCGGTTCCCAACTTCGCGGCCGGCGGCGTGGCGACTCCGGCTGACGCAGCGCTCTGTATGATGCTGGGGGCGGAGTCGGTGTTCGTCGGCTCCGGGATCTTCAAGTCGGAGGATCCTGCGAGGAGGGGAAGAGCCATCGTCCGGGCGGTCACCCACTGGCAAGAGCCCAAGGTCGTGCTGGAGGTCTCCCGCGGCCTCGAGGGTGCCATGCGGGGCCTCGACGTCTCCAAACTCACCCCGGAGGAGATGCTGTCCAGGCGGGGGTGGTGAGTGAGCTCCAACGGGCATCGGGTCGGCGTGCTCGCGCTGCAGGGAGACTTCGAGGCCCACGCGCGAGCGCTTGCTCTTCGCGGCGTCTCGGCCGTCGAGGTGCGCACCGCCGGCGACCTCGATGGGATGCGGGGACTGGTCCTGCCCGGAGGCGAGTCCACCACGATGCTGAAGCTCATGGAGGGGAGTGACCTTGGTGACCGCCTGACAGAGTTTGTGCGGGGCGGCCTCCCGGTGCTGGCGACGTGTGCGGGGGTCATCCTGCTGGCGCGCGAGGTCCGCCACCCCGCGCAGCGTTCGCTCGGGGTGCTGGACGCGGTGGTGGAGCGTAACGCCTACGGCCGACAGATCGAGTCGGCGGTAGTCGATCTCGAGGTGTGCGACCCGGACGAACTGGGAGCGGAGCGGCTCGAGGGTGTGTTCATCCGGGCGCCCAGGGTGCGCGAGCTGGGGAGTGAGGTGCGGGTGTTGGCACGGCGCGGCGATGACCCGGTGCTGCTGCGCCAGGGCTGCCTGCTCGCCGCCACCTTTCACCCCGAGCTGTCCGGAGGCTCGCCGGTCATCGACCTGTTCGTGCGAAACGTGAGGAGCGGCCTATGAGCGGCGCACCATCGGTTCGACTCGAAACCCGAGAGCGGGTGGCCGTCCTCCACCTGTCGCACGGGCCGAACGCTCTCGACGACGCGCTGATAGGCGCGCTGGAGAGTGAGCTCGCCAGGCTTCACGGCGCGGGAGCACCACCGCTGGTCCTCGCCAGCGCGCACCGGACGATCTTCTGCCCGGGCCTGGACCTCCGAAAGGCCGATGGGCTGTCGCGGGAGGCGATGCGCGCCTTCATGGTGCGCTTCAACACCCTCCTGCGCCGGCTGGTGGGCTACCCGGGGCCGACGGTGGCGGCGCTCGCTGGCCACGCAATTGCCGGCGGGTGCCTCATGGCGCTGGCCTGCGACCGTAGGGTGATGGCCGCCTTGGGCGCCCGCGTCGGGCTCTCCGAGATCAACCTCGGCATCCCCGTCCCGGCGGGTGCGGTGCACATGCTGGTCGCCCTCTACCCGACCCGCACCGTCGAGCAGTTGGTGTTGGAGGGGGACGGCTTCCCCGGCGAGCGCGCGCTGGAGTTGGGGCTGGTGGAACGGCTGGCCGAGCCCGAGGCGGTGCTGGCCGGGGCCGTGCAGGTCGCCGCGCACCTGGCGTCACGCCCTGCGGCGGCGTTCGCGGCGGCCAAGGCGTTCCTCCGCCACGATCTGGTTCGCGTCATGGAGGAGCGCGACGCCGCCGAAGGGGAGCGCTTCCTGGACCTCTGGTACGACCCCACCACCCAGGACCGCATCGGCGCGGTGATCGCGGCGATGAATCAGCGCTGACCTCCCCCCGGCCAAGCCGACAGCGGACAGCTCACAGCTAACGGCAAGAGGCCGGCACGTCTTTCCCCCATGGCGAAGGGAATGGTGCTGTGAGCTGTCGGCTGTGAGCCGTCAGCCGGGCGGGCGGGGGATCAGAACTTGTAGACGTCGCCCTGGCGGAGCTCCTCCACCGGGTGCGGGAACCGCGTGGCCGCCAGCTCCTGACGGAGCTCGTCCACGTACGCGGGCTTGAGGTGGTAGAGGTAGACCGCCACGTCGCGCTCGAGCTTGGCAAGCTCCGCTGCCAGGGTCGTCGGGGTCAGGTGCAGCGAGATGTCGGCGACGGATTGCATCCGGCTCGGGAATGAGACCTCGACGATGACCGCGCGCAGCGCCGGTGTGCGGTTGGCGACCTCCCAGACCTCCTTGGTGGGCCCGGTGTCGGAAGTGAAGAGCACCGCGCCGCCCTCGTCCTCCACCAGGTAACCGTGGGTCGGGACGGTGTGCCGAACCGGGATCGGGGTCAGCTGCAAGCCGTTGGCGGAGAACGGCACGCGCGGCTCTACCTGCACCAGCCGCAGGGCCGGCAGCAGGTCGTTCGGGATGCGCGTGAAGTCGGGCCAGGTGTCGTTGTTGAAGAGGTGGAGCTTGACGGTGTGCAGCACCTGCGGCGTGACCAGGATCTCCAGCGCCTCGCGCTGCTGGCCGAAGGTGTTCTCGACCAGGAACGGGATCGAGGCCGTGTGGTCCAGGTGGGAGTGGGTGAGCACGATGTGGCGGATGCGTCGCTGCGCCTCGAGCGGCAGTGCCTGGGTGATGGAACCGGCATCCAGGGCGAGCTCCCCGTTGATGAGGAACGAGGTCATCCGGCAGGTGGGGCTGGAACCCCCGAAGCTACCCAGGACGTGCCACTCCATCGCTCAGAGTATAGGGCCAAAACGCGCGCAAGAGGGCGGGCGGCGACTCCATCGACCTCGGTACAATCAGGCCTGGTGCCTGAACTCAAGAGCTCGGTGGTGTCCCCTTCCCTTCATGCGTTGGCGTTGGCCGGGGTGGACCTCGTCTCGGCACCGGCCCCCATTCTGCGGGTTGAGGAGGCTCGGGAGGTCGTGGTCGTCCTGAGCCGCTCCCGTGACCCGGAACGCGAGGTTTTCATGGGTCGCTGTCGCGCGGACGGCGTCCCGGTGGTGGTGCGTCCCTCCGGGGGTGGAGCGGTGGTGCTTGCCTCCGGCGTGGTTGCGGCCTCGGCGGTGGCGCCAGCCGACCCGCGAGCGCGCTTTCCCGAGCCGTACTTTCGCCGCTTCTGCGGTACGGTTGCGGATGCCCTTGCGTCGTGCGGGGTGGACGGGTTAGAGATCCGTGGGATCTCCGACCTCGCCCTCGGAGAGCGCAAGGTTGCCGGGAGCTCTCTGCGCCTGTGGCAGGGGTGGGTGCTCTTCCAGGTGTCTGTTCTCGTCGAGGCGGACGTCGGTCTGCTCGAGCGCTACCTGCGGAGTCCATCGCGGGAGCCGGCCTACCGGCAGGGCCGCTCCCACCGCGACTTCGTCATCACGCTCCGCGCTGCCGGCTTTCCTGTTGCCTGTGCACAGGTGGTCGAGGCGCTGCACGGGGCGCTGGCGGCCGAGGTGCGGCGGGCCTGATCCGGCCCCGCGCCCCTTGCACCTGCTGCGTGCGAGCGTGTACCCTCACGGCGTTCGGGGGCGCCTGTCGTGGTGCTCCCGCACGTTGCGATGCGTGCAAAACCCGTCCTCGCTCTGACGTTGCTGCTCCTGCCGCTGACGGCGGCCGCGGTGACCGTCACGACCCCCCAGGGGCCCAGCGAGGTTTTCGCCCGGGGCGACCTCCTCGATGTTCTCGCGCTGCTGCGCCTGGCGGGCGCGGAGGTGCAGTTCGCGCCGGCGGCGGGGAGCTACAACGCGGCTTGCGCCGGCCACGAGGTCCAGTTCACGCCGGGAGGTTCCCTGGCGGTGATCGATGGGAGGCTCACACCGCTCCCGGGTCCACTGCGCGTGGTGGACGGGCACGTGGTCGGGTCGCTTCCGACGGCGGCGGCGCTGCTCGGGGCGTTCGGATGGACCGCACGCGGGACCGCGGCGGCCCCGGAACTGGCAAGGGTGGGCGGCACCGAGCAGATGGAGCTGTCCGTCGTGCGCGTTCCGACGGGAACCACGCTGGTTCTGCGCGGCACCAAGCAGCGGCCGCGCGTGACCGTCGTGCCGGGTTCCGTGATGCTGCAGTTCGCGGCGTCGGTGGCGCTGGCGCGTCCGGTGGCGCCCGAAGGGGAGCTTCTGGCAGGCGAACTGCACGACGACACGCTGACGCTGCGTCTGGCCCCGGGGATCGAAGTGGCCTCGAGCTACCCGCTCGATGATCCC
>JALHTD010000352.1 GCA_022865555.1 Thermoanaerobaculaceae bacterium
CCCAGACCCGGCCGCCGTGGGCGTCGGCGAGCGTGCGCGCGATCGACAGGCCCAGGCCCATGCCGTTGCTCTTGGTGGTGAAGAACGCATCGAACAACTTCGGCAGGTTTTCTGGCGCGATGCCGTGACCCCGGTCACGCACGGCGACGTCGACGCCGCCTGCAACGCTCTCCACGGACACGACGACGGTGCGCCGCTCCTCGGGCAGGCCGGCAACCGCGTCCATGGCGTTGAGGACCAGATTGATGAGCACCTGCTGGATTTGGATCCGATCACCGACCACTGCGATCGGCCCAGTCGCGGGCCGTATCGCGAGGGTCAGCTCCCTTCGCCGTGCCTCGGCCCCCAACATCGACTCGATCTCGCGAACGGCCTGGGTGAGCTCGAAGGGCTTGCGTTCGACCTCGTGCTTGGCGAGCATGGCCCGCAGGCGGCTGATCACCTCGCTGGCCCGCACGCCGTCGCGGCGGATGTCGGCGAGGATGCGGCGCACCTCGTCGCGCCGGTCGGTGCCGGACTCGAGGATCAGGTCGGCGGCATCGGCGTTGCTCAGGATGGCGCCGAGCGGCTGGTTTATCTCGTGCGCGATCGAACCGGTCAGCTCACCGGCGACCGCCAGTCGCGACACATGCGCGAGTTCGAGGCGTCTGGTCTTCTCGGCCGACTCGGCGACCCGGCGGCGGCGATACTCGATAAAGAGCCAGGAGATCAACCCGGCTTGGAGCACGATCACCGCGGTGCCGATGAGCACCTCGTTGGGGTGCGTTTCGAACAGCGTCGGTGGCTTGAAATGCACGACGGCGTCGCGCGGGATGGCGGACTCGTCGATGCCCCAACGGCGCAGCTGTCGCCAGTCTACGTTCAGGGTCTGCGGCGTGACCTCTGGCAGATGCAGCGCGCCGGGTTCGGCCCCGGCGAGCAGCTCGCTCACGATCAGTCCGGCCTGGCGCCCCACGGCCTCGAAGCTCGGCATATAGCCCCCGACGATTCCCGTTCCGATGTGGGAGCTGAACGCGCCGTACACGGGCGCGCCGGACGCCGCAGCCATGGCCCTGACGCTTTGCTGGGGCACGAGGTCATAGCCGTCGCCGTCCTGGAACATGCCGGGCGTGAACACCACCGCGTCGCCCCTGAGCTCACCCAGGCGCCGCAGCACCGCATGCATCGGCAGTGCGGCGAGGAACTCCGTTGTTGCGCGGTCCTTGAAGGCGGAAACGTCTTTCCGCAGCTGCGCCTCAAACCTTCGGTCCGGTTCGGCTGCGCCGGTCACGATCACCAGACGTCGCGCCCGCGGATGCCAGCGCAGGGCCAGGTCGATGGTCGGCGAAAAGCCGTAGTCGACGGGGACTCCAACCACGTCGGAGGGGAGCGGCGCGAGCGAGCGCAGCAACAACCGGTCGATGCCGGTGTGGACCACCGGCACCTGCGGAAAGAGCTCTGCACGATGGCGCAGCAGGAAGGTCAGCGCTTCCCCGCTCACCGCGACGATCACGCGGGGCGGCCGAGACGCGTATTTCTCGCGAAGGTACGCCGTGACGATGCGGTCGAAAGCCGGTCCGCCGACGCGGGGCGCGGCGAGGCTCTCGTAGAACAGCATGGCCGGCCGATCCATGCGAGCCCGCACGGTCTCGTGGAGCCCGCGATCGCCCTCGACGATGGCCGGAAGGAGCCGTTCGTTGGAATAGAGCACGAGGACGTTGTTGGTCGCCGGCGTCGCGGTGGCAGGCGGGCCGACCAAGATACCGAGGGTCGCAACGGCCGCGGCCGCCAACGATCGCCCGGCCGAGCGGGTGGATCGCCGGAAGCTCACACCAACGGCGCGGGAAGGGTGGGCCGACACCCCCTCCGCCACGAGCAGTGGGCCAAGGGCAGACAGGTGAACCTAATCCTCCGGACAGCTCGAAGGCAGCATCGATCGGCCCGGACGCCATGTCAAGCGCCAGCAGCCAGCGGGCATATCTCAACCAAATCGCGGTTTTCGTGCGTTCCTGTGGTCGCGAATAGGGCCGGACGAATCCCCTCGACTCCGCGAGCCTCGCGGTGGCGGCCCGAACCGCACCACGATTGCCCCTTCGGGAATGCCGGGTTGCCCCATTGCCCGATTGCGCGGTTGTCGTGCCGGCATGACCATCTGAACCGTGATATCCGGCTGGGCAATCGGGCTGACGTCATAGACGTCGGCCGGGATGTGCAATGGCGATCTCAGGCCCGAAAGTGCTCGTCGTCGAGGATGACCAGGGCATGCGTGAGGCGGAGGTCTCGTCGGCTCCGAGACCGCACCGCGAGGAGGGGTGATGCGAGGGGCAAGACTGGTGGCTGTTCAGGTTGCGACTGCACTCGTGGCGGCTGCGACGCTCGCACAGACGGTGCCGCCCGCGACTCCCACCGCGACGCCGACCCCCGTGCCTTCCGAGGCGGCTCCCCCGACGGTGCGCGTCGTCGCACCGGCGCCAGAGGGGGTCCAGCGACTCTCGGAGTCCATGCCGATCGACCCGGGCATGCTGGTTCAGGCGGCCCCGGCCGACAAAGGGAAGGGCAAAGAGGGCAAGGCCGAGTTGGTAGTCGCACCGATCCCGATGTTGGACCCGGCCTGCGGTTACGGCCTTGGGTTGAGTGCCGTGTACACGTTCCCGAAGAAGAAGACGGAACACCCCCCGCCGCCGACGACCCTGAGCGGTGGGGGCTTCTACACGAGCAACGGGACCTGGGGGGTGGGCGCCGGGGCCCAGTTCTACCTCAAGGAGGATCGGTACCGCTTCGCCCTCGGGGGTAGCTTCGGACGCTTCAACTACGACCTGGCATTCTCAGGCTCCGGCTCCGAGGGCGTCCCGATCTCGCAGGACTACCAGCTGGCAGTCGCACAGTTCATGATCGGCCTGGGCAAGCGCTGGTACGCCGGCGTGCGTGTTTCCTACGCGGGCAGCAAGGTGAGCTTCCGGGAGGTCGAGAAGGAGATTCCCCCGATCCTGCAGGATCTCTTCGACTCGAAGCTCGTCGAGATCGGCCTGAGGCTCGAGCGCGACAGCCGCGACAGCACCTTCTACCCGACGACCGGATCGCGCCTCGACTTCATCGTGAATCACGACGACCCCTCGTACGGCAGCGACTTCACGTTCACCAGGTCGTGGCTGACGTACGCCAAGTTCATCAAGCTCAGCGAGCCAGTGGTCCTGGCACTTGACTTCGGGGGATGCTACGCGACCGAAGGTGGGCCGTTTTACGGTCAATGCCTGTTCGGGGCCAAGAACCTCCTGCAGGGCTACACCATGGGCCTGTACGTCGACCGCTGGATCCTGGCGACCCAGGCGGAGGCACGCTGGCGGTTCGCCAACCGGTGGATCGGCACCGCATTCGTCGGCGTGGGCGAGATCCAGCCGGTCCTGCCACGCTCGGCCGAGGCCGACTCGCTCCCGGCCGCCGGTGTCGCCGTTCACTGGATCGCGGCGACGGAGAACCTGATCACCGTGCGGCTTCAGTACGCGGTCGGCGAAGCCGGCGTGAACGCCTGGTACGTCGCGATCGGCCAGTCGTTCTGAGCCCGGACACCTGGGGCGATCTGCCCGCTCCGAGACGATCCCGACTCGCGCGCACAGTTCGGCCTGCGCGGGCCTCCACGGTTCGTCTGCGTCCATGCTGCCTCCGTCGCCTCAAGGATGGTCGGCGTCCGCAAACTCTGGAGGTATGTTGTCTGAGAGGAACTTGTCGCCGGGCAGCGCCGCCACAACAGCCTGTTCCCGAGAAAGCGGGCCAAGATGCTCGAGGATAGCGCGGGCGATCTCAGTAGTACCACTTGGCCACTACCCCGAAGGCGTTCAGGCTTGACGCGCTCGGGAGATGGTCTGTCTGTCGAGCCAGGTAGACCTCGTACCGGAAGTGCTCGTTCACCGTGACTTCGGAGCCCGCCTGGTAGAGAGTTCGTGCCCAGCCGTCGTAGCGTGTGTCGTAGAACCACTCGATGTTGAAGTAGGGAACGACCGTGTGATCCAGCACGGTGAACTCGCGTGTGGCCTCGAGCCGGAAGCGGTAGCGAGCCGAGTAGTCACCGCCGATCCAGCGGAAGTCCACCCGCTCCCGGCCCTCCAGCCAGATCTCCGCGGGCAATCTGAACTTGTGCCAGAACGAGATGATCCCCCGGTCCTCCGGAGCGGATCTGGTGCCTTGCGTCTCCCTGAAGACATGGTCGTACCCGATTCGTAGCCATAAATACCTGCCTCGCTGCCAGTCCTCTGCCTGGCGATGGCGCGGCCTGATCGGCTTGAGGGAAATGTCGAGGTAGGCGGCCAGGTCCAGCGACTTTGTTTCGTTGTCCCCCGCCGCGTAGGGCGCGTCCAGGTAGATCCGTGTTACCGGGCTGAGTTGCACGAACCCGCTCGCCTCGGGCCAGAACTCCCAGGGATCGCCGGCATACGCGGTGCCGCTGAGGGCCGAGCAGGCGCACAGAACCGCGGACAGGCTCCTCGTCAGGCGGGCGGCAAGACGCAGGATCGCCGACGGCCGGGCCAAAATCTCCGGGTGGCGACGGGCGGAGTCACCCCGAGCGGCGGGAGCGATGGCGTCTCGTATGTCCGAAACGGCCGAAGCACGCGGGCCGTTTCGGTCCGCGACCGGACGACTCGATGATGGGATCTCTCCAGGCGGGGCTGGCCGGACGCCTTCTCCCGCTCTCCGGAGGATAGTCGGGATGAACGTGGATTCCTCCTCCGCCCCTGAGTACCCCAGCCTCGAGCCGAGTCCGATAAGGAGCCCCATGTCAGCTTGGCCGGACCCGCCCAACCCCCTTTGTTCGGCACGCATCACCGGACCGGCGGTAATGGCGCTCTCTTGAAGGCGAAGCCCGCCTGCCTGGATGAACTTGATTTCGGCGCGCCGCCCCGATTTCGGTTTCAAACTCGCGGCACCAACCGATTGTACATTGCAGGCAAACGCGCAGGCACGCCTGGTGTTCTGCGGTGTCATGTTTGCCGGAAACTGCCGCGTTCGTCCCGATTCTCGCGATCGTGTTTTCGGACCAAGCACCGCAACGAGGAATTCGATCCCACGGATATGCGACATCCGCGCGGAACTCGACGGCCGGCTGGCCGAGCTCAACGCCGCCGGCAAGCTCCAGGAGGCGCAGCGGCTGTCGCAGCGCACGCTCTCCAACCTCGACCACATCGACGCCCGGGCGATCGCCTACGCCGCGCGCTCCACGCCGAGCCGCGGCACCAGAGCACCCACCGCGCCTGTTGACGCCAAGGGTCTCCTTGGCCGCTTCCTCATGCACATCCCGGACCGCCGCCGACTGTGCACGCGCCAAGAGACGCCGACGCGCGAGCCAGTAATTCCCCGCCGCCGTCGCAGAATCGTCTCGGATTTACCGTTGAAACCGCGGTGCGATCAACTCGTAGAGATCTTCTTGCCGGCGGCCGAAGCCCAACGGCACCAGTTTGCCGTAGCCGGCGAACGAGCCATCATGTTTACTGACCGTCGCCTCACACCCCCCGGCCCCGGGTGGTCTCGGCGGTGCTTCTCAAGCGCAGTTGTGGTGTTACCGAGCACAAGGTGGCGCGCGCACCAGCGCTTGTTAAGTTGAGACAGAGACGCAAGCCGGCATCGCGGGCCGCCGGCGGGCGTGGCGTGTCCACCCGGGATGCCGGTGGTGGGCTCGACGCAGCGCCGTGAGACCGACCGCCGCCACCCTCAACGCGCTTCCCTAAGCGCTCATCGCGGCGTTGCCGTTCGCGCTGCTGTGGTGGCTCGAACGTGGCCTGCCTCTGTTGGACCAAAGTCCAGTAGACGGGTGCCAGATGCCGGTCTAAGCTTCACGGGTGCATTCAAACTTGGCACCGGGGATGTCGGGGAGGTCGGTACGATGAGCCGCCGGTCGGTCGTTGCGTGCGGATGTCTCGTGCTGCTTGGCGCGTGCACGTTCACGCGCAAGGGCACTCTCACCAGACTGCCGACCGGCCCTGAGATCACGGTGACGGTTGCCGTCACCGAGACCTCGGCGACGGTCAGGGGCACGGACGCAGAGACCGGCGAGGAGTTCGAAGGGGTTCTCCACGCGGAGGGGACGAACCCGGACCGCGGCAGGGCCGCTCCGGTGCCTCCGCTGGGCGGCAGTTCGGTGACCCCGGGGGTGGCGCCCCCACCAATGACGGGCGCGCGGGAGACGATACAGATGAGCGGCCGGCTGGAAGGCAGCAAAGGTACCAGCCTGAAGTGTGTCGTGCAGGTCGAGAGAACGCTCACGCTGAAGGGTTCGGGCACGTGCCGGATCGCGGACACCGATGACCTGAACCCGGCGTACCATCTCCGCTTCTGAATGGTGAAGTACGAGCCGCCCCGTCACCCGGCGGTCGGCCCGGTGCTTGGCGGCTCGATCCTCACCCGCGCTTGCGGAGCCTGGCTCAGACAAATTCCCTGTCCGTCGTAG
>JALHTD010000353.1 GCA_022865555.1 Thermoanaerobaculaceae bacterium
CGGTTCCTTTCCATCCTGTAGCGGCACTTTACGCGAGCGGCGGGAAGGTGTCAAACACCGGCCTCGCAGCGTTGCTACACTGCTGTCGTGCAGGACAGGGCCCGCCGGCAGCGGCTCGCGCTCCTCGCCCTCGGGGCCGGGGTCATGCTCGCCGCGTTCGCCGTGCACGGCTTTTGGAAGAGGGAGCTGTCTCACCTCACCGGGCGGGCCGAGTGGATCTGGGTCACCGACGTCCTGGATCCGATTCACGCTCAGAGTGCGCTGTTCGTGGCATCCCTTCGCTTGGACGCGCCGCCGCCGGCCGCGCTCCTGAAGGTCTGCGGTGACCGGGAGTACGTCGTCTACGTCAACGGCACCCCGGCGGCCTGCGGCTGGAGCCGACCGGGCTTCCGTCTCGACCTGTTCGACGTGGGCCATCTGCTCAAACAAGGCGACAACGTGATCGCGGTCGAGGTACGCTCCCCGACGCCGGTCGGGGCCCTGCTCCTGGCCCTCGATGTGGACGGTGTGGGACGCAACGTGCTGACGAGCGGACGCGCGTTCGAGGCGCGCTCACGCTTCGCTCTCTCCGCCAGAGACCCCAGCGACAGGCCGGTGCCGGTGAGCTGGGGGATGCCGCCGCGCTTCCCCTGGGGCTACCCTCGTCCGCTGCCGCACCCGCGCACGCTCGACGAGGTGGTCACCGAGGACCCGGTGCGTGTGGACGGCTCCGAGGCCCGCCCGCTGCCGGGCGGGGGCTGGGAGTTCGTTCTAACCCGGCCGGTTCACGGGTACCTGTGGGTGGAGTTCGGCGGGGATGGGATGGCGTTCGTGGCCACCGCGAACGCAAACGAGCCCGGCGACGCCGAGGTTTGGCGCGCGGAGGCGTCCCCGGTCGTGCGCGTGAAAGGCCAGCGCCGGTGGCTCGACCCGGAGCCGAGGCAGGTATCGAGGGTTTACGTTTTTGGGCTGCGGCCGCCAGCCGCCGTGGAGCTCTGGCCGGTCGCCGAGGAGTTCAGCTCAGCTGCTCCAGGAGTTGTGCCAGGGAGCTTCGCGCCCGTGCCACGTACTCGTTGGACGACTCGAACCCACCCAGAATCAGGACGTGCCGGAAGCAGTTAAGGGCGGCCTGGTCGTCCCGAAACTGGCGCCAGGCAAGGTGGCCCTTGAGCAGCCAGGCTTCGAGGTTGCGCGGATCCTCGGCGAGCAGCTTGTCGCAGAAGTGGTCCGCGAAGCGCCAGCGCCTCTCTTCGAGGGCGCGCAGGATCTGGGAACGGAAGGCCGGAACGAGCGCATTGTGCTTCTGCGCTTGATCTTCCCGGCCAACCACCTGACGCAAGATCGCGGCCACCATGTTCAATTACCAATCTAACACCCGGAATGTCAATTGGCAAGAGGACGAGGGGGGCACGGTACCCGAACGTTGCCAGTCGGGGCAAGGGTTCGCCCCGTGCGAATGCCCGCCCTGGACCGGTCCCACCGGATTGTACCCTGGGTTGGGACCTCGGAATGAGGCCTGGCGCCGAGCGGAGGGGCCACCCCGCGCCGGTCAAGAGTGAAACCAGTTCGCAGTCTGGGGTGTCGCTCAGTAGTCCCGGTCGATGACGAACCGCGGCGCGGCTGTCAAAGCGTCGAGCTCGGGTCCCTTGGGCAGGTCGTCGAGCGCGGCCACGGCAAGGCGTGCGAACTCGTTCGCGGCCTCCCGGGACTCCTCTACGGCACGGTGGCGCTGGAGCAGGTCCCTCAGCTGGTCCGGCGACGTTTCCCGGAACTGGCCGGTCGCCAGAATCTCCTCCAGCGTCTTGCGCTCGCTGGCATCCAGATGCGGCAGGAGCGCAATGAAGGGCAGCGTCAGCTTGCCCTCGCGGAGGTCGGAGAAGACCGGCTTGCCGAGGCTCTTCTGGGAGCCGGTGATGTCGAGGATGTCGTCCACGATCTGAAAACACATCCCGATGTTCCGCCCGTACTCCTCGAGCGCGGGGCGGTAGCGCTCGTACTCGGGAGAGAAGTAGGTGGGCAAGGAGGACGCTACCGAGAACAGCTCGGCGGTCTTCCTCCGGGTGATCTCGAGGTACTGCTCGCGAGTCACACGGATCTGGCCCTGGAAATCGAGCCCCAGGATCTCGCCCTCGGTCATCTGCGAGGTCGCGTGCGAAAGCGCCTGCATCGCCGGAACCTCGGCCACCTCGAGGGCCAACTCGATCGCGCGGATGTAGAGCCAGTCGCCCAGAAGCACGGTGAGCTGGTTTCCCCAGCGGTGGTTGGCGGTGACCCGTCCCCGGCGCACGGCGGCGCTGTCGATGATGTCGTCGTGCACGAGGGTGGCGGTGTGGATCATCTCCACGATCGCGCCGTAGCGGACGTCGTGGTCGCCCCGGTAGCCGAGCAGCCTGGAGACGACCAGAAGGATTGCGGGGCGCAGGCGCTTGCCGCCCGCCTCCAGGACATAGCTGCCAGCCTCGCGCACGAGCTTGGGGCCCTCCGCGATCTGGTCGGCTATGAACCGCTCGACGAGTTCGAGGCGCGGGCGGATGGCCTCGAAGCTCGCACCGAGGGGTGCGGCCTGCGGGCCCGGGACGGGTTCGAACGCTCTCAGGGTTCCTGCCTCCTGCCGCTCGGGGCGGCGATGCTCATCCTAACCGCAACCGCCCCGGCTGTCACCACTCGCCCGGCGGGCAGGGTAGGGAGCCCGGGAGCGAGGGTTGGAAGAAAATGGCCTGGGGCTCGCCAGCTGCCCTCCACCGGCTGAAGCTGAACTGGTTGGTGCTGCCGCTGGCGTCGCGCACCGTCACCTTCTGTGGCATGTTCTTGGCGTCGAGTGTCAGGGAGATCTCGGTGAGCTCCGGGCTCGGCTCCCGAGGGATGAGGCGGAGAGTCCGCCCGGCTTGCTCGACGGTGAAGGCGTGCCTCGCGGCCGGTGGGTCCAGGACCGCGGCGAGGGGCAGGCGGCCCCAGACCCCGACGTCGAGGCGTAACGCGTCGCACGAGCCGGCGACCGGGTCCACCAGCCTGCCGACTCTGCCGTCGGTGGCGAACACGCGAGGGCTTCCGGAGGTGTAGTCGAAGCGCAGCCGCGCCGGAGGTGCGACGGTGAGCGTTCCCGTGTCGCTTGTGCCCTCCGCGAACCCCTCCGGCGTATAGAGCTGCACGAACTCGGCCTCCCATGCCTTGGCCGTGCGGAGCGCCGCGGCGAGTCGGTCGAGCCCGTCCTGCTCGGGGGCGGCGGCGAGTGCGATGGCTAGCAGGAGGGTCGTCATGGATGGGAGGCTCAGTGCCGGAAGTGACGGCGTCCCGTGAAGACCATGGCGAGGCGGAGGCGGTTCGCGGCCGCGATCACGTCGTCGTCGCGCACCGAACCCCCGGGCTGCGCGATGGCGGTCACGCCCGCTGCGGCCAGCGCCTCCACGCCATCCGGGAAAGGAAAGAAGGCGTCGCTGCCCGCCGCCGTGCCGGCGAGCGAGAGTCCGGCCGCCCGGGCCTTCTCCACCGCGATGCGGCACGAGTCCACGCGGCTGGGCTGGCCGGCGCCGATACCCCCGGTCGCGGTGGCGCTCGCCGCGACCACGGCGTTGGAAGGGGCGTGCTTGGCCACCCGCCATGCGAGCCGCATCGCCGCCGACTCATCCTCGGTCGGCGCGCGCTCCGTGACCGGCCGCCACTCCTCCTCCCACCCCTCGTCGGGGGTCTGCACGAGCAGCCCGCCGTCCACCACGCGCAGGCGTGGCTGCGCCCCAACCGGAGGCGGGGCAACGAGCACACGCAGGTTTTTCTTCGCGGCGAACACCTCCCGTGCGCCGTCGCCGATCCCGGGAGCCACGACCACCTCGGCGAACAGCTCGGTGATGCGCATCGCGGCCTACTCCTCCAGGGCGAGCGAGGAGGCGATCACCCCGCCGAACGCCGACACGGGGTCGCACGCCAGAGCCCGCACGTAGGCTGTGGCGGCCTCCTCCCCGAGGCCGGCGCCGCACGGCCCGCCGTGCTTGATGATGGCCACACCGGGCGAGGGCAGGTCGTGCACCAGGCGCCACGCGGCGTCCGCGTCCATCAGGTTGTTGAACGAGAGCTCCTTGCCCTGGAGTTGCCGGAAACCCGCAAGGCCGCGCGCCATGCGCGGGCGGGCGAACACGGCGCGCTGGTGCGGGTTCTCGCCGTAGCGCAGCGAAACCTCGTCGGCCTCGAGCCAGGGCGCGACGCCTTCGAGGAGAAGGCTGGGCTCGAGGCCCAGGTGGCGGGGCAGCTTCTGCGCGATGGCGGCGTCGTAGGCGGCGGTGTGGCGGAAC
>JALHTD010000354.1 GCA_022865555.1 Thermoanaerobaculaceae bacterium
CGAAGTCGATGTCGGTGCCGGTCGAGGTCTCCCCGTTGAGGCGGACCTTGGTTTCGAAGGTCGGCAAGAAGGCCCCCAGGCTGAACCCCCACTTGTCCGGGAACCCGCGCATCGCCTCGCGATCCGCGGCACTCACCACCGACTGTGCCAGCGCCGGCATTGCGGCCAGCATCGCAATCGCCACCAGTAGCAGAACCGTCCTCTTCATCTCTCGCTCCGTTTCTGCGGCCCACCGCTGCCGCCGCCCGCGTGCCCGAACATGTGCCGGCGATTCCGTCTCGCCCTCATCTGTTTTCCGCTGCTGCAAACCCTTTGCATCTGTCCCTAGTCGTGTGTCGAGCGTGAGTGTACCGCAACGCGTCAAGGGGAGGTCTGCTCGGGCCTGCCCCCGGGCCAGGGAACTCGCGTTCACTCCCGGTAAGCGGCTCGTTACGGCGCCCGGCCAGGGGCGGACTCGTTCCCTCTCGACACGCCGGAGACTCACGGAGCCAGTGTGTTCCTTTCTTCCTCCCTGTCTATTGGCCTTTGGTCCAACACCGCGGGACGAGCCCGTCACGTGTCGGCTGAGTCTGAGTCCCCGTCGCGTGGGGCCGCGCCGGCCGGAAGCGAGCGGTGCAGAACCAGGGAGCCCAGGACCCCCGCCAGGGCCGAGGCCACGAGGATCCCGACCTTGGCGCTCGCCACGATGCTCCCATCGGCATGTTCACAGGACGGCGACTCATCGCTCCCGGTCCCTACGGGACCTTGACCCAATGGATTCGGGATGAGATCGCGGGTAGCATCGGGTCCCGGTGCGAGAGGAGAGAACACCATGAAGACGACAACGGGCGTGATGATGCTGCTGGCCCTCGCGGCCACGCTGGCCGCCGGCGTGGCGGTGGCGGCCTGGGACCCGCAGGAGGAGCAGAAGAACCTCGCGGCCGCCGAGGAGACGATCAAGAGCTTCAAGGCCACCGAGCCCGGCCTCGAGGTGTACTTCAAGGAGGCGTTCGCATACGCGGTGTTCCCGACCATCGGAAAGGCCGGGCTCATTCTCGGCGGCAGCCACGGCGAGGGGTTGGTCTTCGAGGGCGGCAAAGTCGTGGGCAATGCCACGGTGACACAGGCGAGTGTCGGCCTGCAGGCCGGGGCCGAGTCGTACAGCGAGCTGGTGTTCTTCAAGGACAAGGCGACGTTCGAGAACTTCAAGAACGGCAACGTCAAGCTCTCCGCCCAGGCGTCCGCCGTCGCAAACAAGCAGGGAGCCGCCGCCACGAGCTCCTACAACGAAGGCGTGGCGGTGTTCGTGAAGTCGAAGGGGGGCTTGATGGCCGACGCGTCGGTCGGCGGGCAGAAGTTCAAGTTTGAGCCCAAGCAGTAGGCCGACGCTGCCAGTGTTGGTCAGCGGTTGATCGGGGCCGGTGCGCCTGAGGGCGCATCGGCCAGCGCCTCGGCGACCACGCGCTCCTGCTCGATCTGGAAGATGCGGGCGGAGCCGGTCGCGGGACTCGGGTTCTCGGGGCGGCCGACGTAGGCAAGCGGCAGGCCGTGCGCCAACTCGCGCAGGCGGGGCGAGACGAAGCTCCAGCCCCCCATGTTGGCGGGCTCCTCCTGCACCCAGAGCAACTCCTGCAGTTCTGGAAGGGTGCGCAGAACGGCGGCCAGCTCGTCCGCCGGGAACGGGTAGAGCCGCTCGAGCCGGACGATCGCGGTCCGCGAGTCCGCCTGCTTGCGGCGGTGGTCCAGGAGGTCGTACGCGACCTTGCCCGTGCACAGCACGAGGCGGGTGGCCGCCGGCGGCAGTGCGGGGTCGGAGAGGACGGGCCGGAACGCCCCGTTGAACTCCTCGGCGCGGCTCTTGGCGGCCTCCGCCCGGAGCAGGCTCTTGGGGGTCATCACGACGAGCGGCACGCTGCGGGAGGCGTGGGCCTGCGCCCGCAGCAAGTGGTAGTACTGGGCGGCGGTGCTGGGCACCGCCACGCGCAGGTTGCCGCAGGCAGAGAGCTGCAGGAAGCGCTCCATTCGCGCGCTGGAGTGCTCGGGGCCCTGGCCTTCGGAACCGTGGGGGAGCAGCAGCACCAGCTTGCTGTGCTGCCCCCACTTCTCCTCGGCGGCGGCGATGAACTGGTCGATGACGATCTGCGCGCCGTTGGAGAAGTCGCCGAACTGCGCCTCCCACAACACCAGCGCATCGCTGCGCGCCACCGAGTAGCCGTACTCGAAGCCGAGCACCGCGTACTCCGACAGCAGGCTGTCGTACACGAGGAACGGCGCCTGCTCGGGGGCGAGGTGCTGGAGCGGGGCGTACTCGAGGCCGGTGTCCTGGTCCACGAGAACCGCGTGGCGCTGGGAGAACGTGCCGCGGCGGGAGTCCTGCCCCGAGAGCCGCACCGGCGTGCCCTCCAGCAGCAGCGAGCCCAGCGCCAGCAGCTCGGCGGTGCCCCAGTCCACGGCGTCCTGGACCAGCATCTGGCGGCGCTGGGTCAACAGGCGCGCCAGCTTGGGGTGGACGTGAAACCCCTCGGGAACCGTGGTCGCGCGCTGCAGGATCTGCTCGAGCGACGGGAGCGAGACGGGTGGCGGCGGCGCCTCGGTCACGGAAGCGGCGGGCGCGACCTGCGGGAGCGGCGGGCCGGGGGGTGCGCTCTCGTGGGTGGCGGCGAACGCGGCCTCGAGCCTGTCCTGGAAGTCCTTCAAAGCGCTCTCGGCTTCCTCGAGCGACATGTCGCCACGGTTGACCAGGCGCTCCGTGTAGAGCTTGCGCACCGAGCGCTTGTCGCGGATCCTCGCGTACATGATCGGCTGGGTGTAGGCGGGTTCGTCCGCCTCGTTGTGGCCCCAGCGGCGGTAGCCGACCACATCCACCACGACGTCCTTCTTGAACTCCCGGCGAAAGGCGAGCGCGAGGTCCATGACGTGCACGCACGCCTCGGGGTCCTCGCCGTTCGCGTGGAAGACCGGCGCCTGGACCATCTTGGCCACGTCCGTGGCGTACACGGAGGAGCGCGCGTCGGCGGGCGAGGTGGTGAAACCGATTCCGTTGTTGACCACGATGTGGATGGTTCCGCCGGTGCGGTAGCCGGAGAGCGCGCTCATGTTGAGCGTCTCCGCCACCACGCCCTGCCCGGCGAACGCCGCGTCGCCGTGCACGAGGACGGGCAGCACCTCCTCGCGACCGGCATCACCTCGCGTGTCCTGCAGTGCGCGGGCCATCCCCTCGACGACCGGGTCCACCGCCTCCAAGTGGCTCGGGTTGGATGCGAGGGTGATGTGCAGCGTCTCGCTGGCGGGACCGGTGAAGGTGCCGATGGCGCCGAGGTGGTACTTGACGTCGCCGGTCCCCTCGCGAGAGAGCGGGTCGACGTTGCCCTCGAACTCCCGGAAGATCTTCTCGTAGCTCTTGCCCAGGATGTTGGCGAGCACGTTGAGGCGGCCGCGGTGGGACATGCCGATGACGGCCTCCTCGGCGCCGGTCGCCGCGGCGGCGGAAAGGAGCCGGTCGAGCGTCGGGATCAGCGCCTCGACGCCCTCGAGGGAGAAGCGCTTGTGACCGACGTACTTGGTGTGGAGGAAGCGCTCGAACGCCTCTGCGGCGTTGAGCATCGCGAGCGCCCGGCGCTTGGCCGGGGCGTCGAGCCAGGCGAGGGGGTCGGCACCCTCGACGCGCTTCTGGATCCACCCCTTCTGGTCGGGCTCCTGGATGAACATGTACTCGACGCCCAGCGTGCCGCAGTAGGCCTCCCGGAG
This sequence comes from Thermoanaerobaculaceae bacterium, assembly GCA_022865555.1. GTDB lineage: Bacteria > Acidobacteriota > Thermoanaerobaculia > Thermoanaerobaculales > Thermoanaerobaculaceae > RBG-13-68-16. Next base: position 3,727 of record JALHTD010000354.1, read on the forward strand.
GATGCGCTCGATCTCACGCAGAGATGCGCGCTCGCGGCCGCCGACGCCGCCGGTGTAGAACTCCCGGTCCAGGTCCCAGACGGTGAGGCCGTGGTGGTCGAGCTCCAGCTCGGGGTGGGTGGGGATCTCGGTCGAGAGCGGGTTCGTGTGAGCGACGAGGTGGCCGCGCACGCGGTACATGTTGATTAGAGCCAGCACGCCCGCCTGCTTGGCGACCAGCGCATCCACCCCGCGATCCGAGAAGTAGGGATTCGTGTCGCGGGCGAGCCGTACGGGTTCGTGCGGCACTGCGAGGGAGGTGAAGACCTGCTCGTAGAACCCCTCGTCGCCGGCGAGCAACCCGGCGACGCGGGAGAGGAGCTCGGCGCTCTCGGCTCCCTGGATGACGCGGTGGTCGTAGGTGCAGGTGAGCGTCAGCACCTTGCTCACGCCCAGGTGGGCGAGGGTCGCGGGGTCGGCGAGCTGGTACTCCGCTTGGAAGCTGATGCTCCCGGCGGCGATGATCAGGCTCTGACCCACCATCAGCCGCGGCACGGACTGGGTCGTGCCGAGCATGCCCGGGTTGGTGAGGCTGACGGTTGTGTCGGCGAAGTCGTCGGGGGTGAGCTGGCCGGCCTGCGCCTTGTGGATCAGCTCGTTGTAGGCGGCGAAGAACGTCGCGAACTCGAGGGCCTCGGCGTGCTTGATGCTGGGAACGACAAGGCTGCGAGAGCCGTCGCGGCGCTGCACGTCCACTGCAAG
>JALHTD010000355.1 GCA_022865555.1 Thermoanaerobaculaceae bacterium
AGGATGAAGCGTGGGTAACACCACGTGGAGGTCCGAACCAGTGTTGGTTGAAAACAGCTTGGATGAGCTGAGGGTAGGGGTGAAAGGCCAATCAAATTCCGTGATAGCTCGTTCTCCCCGAAATAGCTTTAGGGCTAGCCTCGCGCGGTCCGTGGCGGTGGTAGAGCACTGGATGGGTTAGGGACCTTACCAGGTTACCGCCCCCAACCAAACTCCGAATGCCGCCAACGTCAAGCGCGGGAGTCAGACGGCGGGGGATAAGCTTCGTCGTCAAAAGGGAAAGAACCCAGACCGCCAGCTAAGGTCCCCAAGTGACAGCTAAGTGGTAAAGGATGTGGGGTTGCTGGGACATCCAGGAGGTTGGCTTAGAAGCAGCCATCCTTTAAAGAAAGCGTAATAGCTCACTGGTCTAGCGATCCTGTGCCGAAAATTCAACGGGGCTCAAGCTGTCCACCGAAGCTGCGGATCTTCAGGGCCTGCGGGTCCTGGAGTTGGTAGGGGAGCGTTCCATGTGGGATGAAGTCAGACCGTAAGGACTGGTGGACTGCATGGAAGTGACTCTGCCGGCATAAGTAGCGATAAAGCAGATGAGAACTCTGCTCGCCGGAAGCCTAAGGTTTCCTGAGCAAGGTCAATCCGCTCAGGGTTAGTCGGTCCCTAAGGTGAGGCCGAACGGCGTAGCCGATGGGAAGCAGGTCAAAATTCCTGCACCACCTTGTCCTCGTTATCACGATGGGGTGACGCAGAAGGATAGGTCGGACTGCCATTGGATGTGCAGTTTGAAGCGTGTAGGCGGGGGTGGTAGGCAAATCCGCCGCCCCGTTAACGCCGAGACGTGATCTCGAGCCCGTATGGGCGCAAAGCGACTGATTCCACGCTGCCGAGAAAAACCTCTAAGGAGAGGGCAGGGTGACCGTACCGGAAACGGACACACGTAGGCAGGGAGAGTATCCCGAGGCGCTTGAGTGATCCCCCGTGAAGGAACTCGGCAAAATAACACCGTAACTTCGGGAGAAGGTGTGCTTCTCACCGTGTAGATCTTCGCGGTCGAAGCGGTGGGAAGTCGCAGTTAAAAGGCCCAGGCGACTGTTTACTAAAAACACAGCACTCTGCAAACGTCACAAGCGGACGTATAGGGTGTGAAGCCTGCCCGGTGCCGGAAGGTTAAGGGGAGGGGTCAGCCGCAAGGCGAAGCTCTGAACTGAAGCCCCGGTAAACGGCGGCCGTAACTATAACGGTCCTAAGGTAGCGAAATTCCTTGTCGGGTAAGTTCCGACCTGCACGAAAGGCGAAACGATCTGGGCGCTGTCTCCGCGGGGGGCTCAGCGAATTTGAAGTACCGGTGAAGATGCCGGTTACCCGCACCAAGACGGAAAGACCCTGTGCACCTTTACTACAACTTGTCACTGGACCCTGGTGCTGTATGTGCAGAATAGGTGGGAGGCTGTGAAGCCGGGGCGTCAGCTTCGGTGGAGCCGTCGGTGAGATACCACCCTTGCTGCTCTGAGGTTCTAACCTAGGGCCGTGAAGCCGGCCCGGGGACAATGGCAGGTGGGTAGTTTGACTGGGGCGGTCGCCTCACAAAGTGTAACTGAGGCGCCCAAAGGTTCCCTCAGGCTGATTGGAAACCAGCCGGAGAGTGCAAAGGCACAAGGGAGCTTGACTGCGAGACCTACAAGTCGAGCAGGGACGAAAGTCGGGCTTAGTGATCCGGCGGTCCCGTATGGAAGGGCCGTCGCTCAACGGATAAAAGGTACGCCGGGGATAACAGGCTGATCCTGCCCAAGAGTTCACATCGACGGCGGGGTTTGGCACCTCGATGTCGGCTCATCGCATCCTGGGGCTGAAGCAGGTCCCAAGGGTTCGGCTGTTCGCCGATTAAAGCGGTACGTGAGCTGGGTTTAGAACGTCGCGAGACAGTTCGGTCCCTATCTGGTGTGGGCGGAGGACACTTGAGGAGAGATGTCCTTAGTACGAGAGGACCAGGACGTACGGACCTCCGGTGTACCAGTTGTCGCGCCAGCGGCAGCGCTGGGTAGCTGTGTCCGGATCGGATAACCGCTGAATGCATCTAAGCGGGAAGCAAACTCCAAGATTAGGTGTCCCGGGCGAAAGCCCCTAAAGGCCTCTGGTAGACGACCAGTTTGATAGGCGGGAGGTGGAAGCGCGGCGACGCGTGTAGCTGACCCGTACTAATCGGCCGTGCGGCTTGACCATACATACCCTTTCTCTTCGCGTGTGCAGCGAGGGAGCCCAGTTGAGTTGTGAGTCTTGTGAGTTTTTCCGGTGGCCATACCGAGAGGGAAACACCCGTTCCCATTCCGAACACGGAAGTTAAGCCTCTCTGGGCCGATGGTACTTGGCGGGAAACTGTCTGGGAGAGTAGGTCGCTGCCGGGGATTAAATTGAGGGTCCCACGAGAAACCGTGGGACCCTCGCTTTTTTCAGGTCGAGTCACTGGATCTTGAGCAGGCTCTCGCCGCGCATGTCTGCGGCGAGCAGGGCGGTGGCGGCTTCGGCGTCCACGGGCCTTGAGAAGAAGTAACCCTGCCCGTACTTGCAGCGCAGCGCCAGTAGCAGCTCGCGCTGCTTGCCGCGCTCGATGCCCTCCGCGACCACGTCCTTGCCCAGGTTGTTGCCCAGCGTGACGATGGTGCGGATGATCTCCCAGCTCTCCTCGTCGGTGTCGATGCGGCTCACGAACGAGAAGTCCACTTTGAGGGTGTCGATGTCGAAGCGCCGGAGGTAGGACAGCGACGAATAGCCGGTGCCGAAGTCGTCGATCGAGAGCTTGATGTCGAGGGCCTTGAGCTGTTGGAGCATGTCGGCGGCGTAGCGGGCGTGTTCCATGATCACGCTCTCGGTGATCTCCAGCTTCAGGCTGTGGCCGTACACCCCGTAGTTCCGTAACGTGCGATCGATCTCCACGATCATGTCGGGCCTGAGAAACTGGACGCCCGACACGTTGACGCTCACGGTGAGCGGCGCGGCCCTGCGGAACTGCGCGGTCCACGAGCGCAGCTGCTTGCACACGTCGCGCACGACCTGACGGTCGATGCCGATGATCAGGCCGGTCTCCTCGGCCACTGCCAGGAAGTCTTTTGGATACAACAGTTCGCCGTCCGGGTGCTGCCAGCGCACCAGCGCCTCGAGGCCGGCGATCCTTCCGTCCTCGAGCGTGACGATCGGCTGGTAGTGGACGCGGAACTCCTCGCGCTGCACGGCTCGGCGCAGCTCCGTCTCCAGCTTCAGCAGCGAGACCGCGCGGACGTGCATGCCGGTGTCGAACACGACGTAGCTCGCCTTGCCGAGCGCCTTGGCTCGGAACATCGCCGTGTCCGCGTCGCGCATGAGGTCCTCGGGGCGGTCGTACTCGGGCGAGCTGACGGCGATGCCGATGCTGGTGCTGGTGAAGACCTCGTGGCCCTCGACATCGAAAGGCGCCTGCAGCTCGTCCTGGATTCGCTTCGCGACCCGCACCGCGTCGTTCACCTCTTTGATCCCCTCAAGGAGAACTGCGAACTCGTCGCCGCCCACGTGGGCGACCGTAGTGCCGAGCCGCTCCGGGCCGTCCTGGGCGCGCAGGCACAAGCGCAGCCGCCCGGCGACCGCCTTCAGCAGTTGGTCCCCGATGCGGTGGCCGAGGCTGTAGTTGATGTTCTTGAAGCGGTCCAGGTCCATGAAGAGCACGGCCGAGAGGCTCCCGTCGCCGGCCCGCGCCCGCTCGAGCGCCCGCCCGAGACGCTCGATGAGGCTGGCCCGGTTGGGCAGACCGGTGAGTGCCTCGAATCCCCGCTGCTCCGTGATGTCGGTGTGGGATCCCGTGATGCGCACCGGCTTGCCTGTGCTGTCGCGGAACGCCAGCGCGCGGCAGCGCATGGAGGCGAAAGAGCCGTCCTTGCGCTCGATGCGGTGTTCGTTCTCGATATGGGGGGTGCGCCCTTCGAGATGTGCGTCGATTGCGGCCTTGAGCTGGCTGCGGTCCTCGGGATGCACGCGGTTGAACCACTCCTCCGGAGTGCCCGTGAGTTCCTGCGGTCGGTAGCCCAGCATCGCCTTCCACTGGGGGCTGAAGTTGACCGCGTTGGCGGCGAGGTTCCAGTCCCACCAGCCATCGGTGATCCCCTGCTCGAGCGGCTCGCTCGCGGGAGCGCCCGCCAACTCTTCCGGGATCACCATGATCGGCTGGTCAAGGGGCGCCGGCGCCGGAGGCTCCTCCAGGGCGGGCCCAAGATCCTCCACGGCTTCGTCGGGTTCGGACTGAGCACGTGGGGCCTCTCCTGTTGCAGCGTGGCTGTCGCTTCCCCGCCCCTCGCCCACGATCCCGAGGGAGGCGGCGATCCGCCGCACCCGGCTGCGGAAACCGGTGGCGGGCTGTGCCCAGGGAGCTCTTGGCTCGCCTGGCGGACCCGCCGCGGGCTCCCCGTCGGCCGAGGCCTGGAGGCTCTCCAGCTTCTCTTTCAGGCGCTCCCGCTCGGCCTCGCTGGCCTTGCGTTCCGCACGCTCCCGGGCCAGGCGCTCGGCGGCGGCGATGCGCATCTCGACGAAGTCGCTCTTCAGCGGCCTCGTCAGGCAGTCGTCCGCCACGCCGAGAAGCGGCAGGAGACGCTCAGCCGGCTTGTGGCCGGCGACCAAGATGATCACGCTCCCCTGGCCCTCGGGGAGCTCGCGGATGCGCTCCCCCAGTTGCAGGCCGTCGCCGTGCTTGGTCTGCACGGCCAGGATGACGATCGGGTGATGTTCGTGCTGATATGCGTCCCACGCGATCTCGACGTCCTCGCAGACGGTGATCACGTGGCCGCGGCTCCGGAGCGCCTCCACGAGGATCTGGCGCAGGTGCAGGTTCTCCTCGAGGAGGAGAACAGGCAGCCCTGGGGCGGCCTGGGAGCTCACTGCGCTCCTCCGCCCTCGGCGCCGCGCGGCTGCCGCGGGATGGAGGCGCCGACCTCCCACCCCTGATCGCTGCCGCACGGGCCTCGCATATCGGATTCCACCATCGGGCATCTCGTACCAGTAATGATACCGCGCCTGGGGAACTCCGGCTAGCACAGCCCCACCGGCCGTGCGGCTCGGAGGCGCAAACCGGGAAGCGCGTCGATCAGGGCTGCTGCTTGGCGCTCGGCTCGCAGGGCACCTTGTGCTCCGCGACCAGCTTTTCCAGCAATGCCAGCGGCACCGCACCCGAGGCGGAGACCTCGGTTCCCTTGACGCTCACCTCGATGTCACGGAGCACGCTCACAAGCTCCGGGGCCTGTCCCTGCGCGTGCAGGCGGGCGGCGGCGATCGCACCCTTCACAGCGTCGCGGAGCAGCTCGGCGTTCTCGGGCGTGTCCGTAACCGCAACTCCGGAGAACCGCAGGGAGTCTTCCAGGAAAGCCTGCATGGCGACGCGCTGGACGGTCCCCGAGGCAACAAACACGCTGTGCACCGGTTCGCTGCCTTCCCCTTGCGCGTGCTCCGCGGCCTCCGAGGCCTTCTCGCGGACCTTGGCCGGCACCGTTGCGACCACCCAGAACGGGGCCTTGAGGTCGATGTGGCGGGCGAGAATCTCTGTTTGGACGAGCGAGACCACGGCGTGAGGCGGCGCGATGGCGGCCTGCACCGCCGATTCCTCTCCCACGATCACGAGCTCCGGCGACGGCTGCGCTAGCACGACGGCCTTCGAGCCGTGGTGCCCCTTGTCAGGGAGCCGGTAGGCCTGGACCTGGCCCAGCGCCAGCGGCTGCGCTCCCTGCTTGACAAGCGCGGCGCCCAGCGATGCCTGGTCGTAGCGCCCGGCGAACAGCGCCACGGCGCTTGTCGCGTCGCCGTCGCCCAGTATGGCCACGACCATCGCATCGACGTCGCGGAGCGGGTCGATTCCGGCGTCGGTGAGGAACTGGCGCGGATCATCGTTGGCACCCGTCCAGGCGTGCTGGCGGAGCAGCCAGTCCTGCACCTTTGGGTGGCTTCGGAGCGTGGCGCTGTCAACGGCCACGACCGCCTGGGCACCCGCAGGGACCAAGCGCAGCAGCTCCCCGATTGCAGGCGGAGCGGCGGCGGCCAGCGGGGCGGCGAGTGCCAGAACGAGCGCAAGGAGAAAGAGTTTCTTCATTGTCGGCCTCCTAGAAGCTCTTGCGATTGAAGATCACCACTGCGGCTGCCAGGCAGAGCGCGCCGAACGCCGCCGTTGTCGCCAGCGGCAGGAGCGTCGGGGTAGCTTTGCCCAGCACATAGCCCGTGAGGTCACGACCGACCTCCGCGGTCTTGGGGAGAACCCAGTACAGGCCGTGCACCACGTTGGCCCAGAAGCGCGAGTCCATCGCGGCGGCGATATGGTCGTGAGCCGCCAGCGGAAACGAAAACATGTACAGCGCGTAGGGCAGCATGATGGAGAGCGGCGTGGAGGACGAGAGCACCCCCACCAGGTACATGAACCCGAGGAAGGAGAGGAACACCACAAGGATCAGCCCCATCGCGACGAGGAAGCGCGGGTTCCAGACTCCAGTCTTGAGGGAGATGATCACGAATACCCCGCCGCACAGGAAGAGCAGGTTGACCGTCACCAGCGTGATCGCGCCAAGGAAGCGGCCGAGCAGCAGGTGGGTGCGGGTGATGGGCCGGGTAAGGTACAGGTCGACCGTTCCGCGCGTCTGCAGGTTCGGCACCTGGGACCCTGTGGCGAAGACCGCGAGAAAGACCCCCAAGACGTAGAGCATCCCGGCGAAGATGGACTGACCCGTCACGACCACTGTGTCTATGGCCTGAGCCCCGTGGTGGAACTCCAACGCCTTGCCGAAGAGGGTGCCCGCGGCCAAGCTGCCGTCCACGATGTCGAGGTTGAGGGCGAAGGTGAGGATCAGCAGGAACAGGGAGGAGACCAGGGCGAAGCCGAGCAGCGTGTACCGGGCCAGCGCCTCGCGCCAGGTGTCAACGATCAGGGCCCAGGTCTTCACCGTGCCTCCTCCTCGCCGACGACCTCGACGAAGACGTCCTCGAGCGCCGCGCGCAACGGCGAGATCTCGGCGATCAGCAGACGCTCGGCGCGGAGGGTGTCGACGAGCCGGTTGAGGGTCTCGAGGTCGGCGACCTCGACCTCGAAAGCACCGTTGCTGCTGGAGACAGCGGCACCGACCGCCTGCAGCTGCTCGGCGGGGAGCGGTGCGTCGGTCGCCAGGCGCAGGCGGAAGCGCTGGGTCGGCCTCGTCAAGCCTTCGACCGTCCCCTGGCGTATCACCCGTCCGTGGTGGAGGATGGCGACGCGGTCACAGGTGCGTTCCACCTCGGAGAGCAGGTGAGAGTTGATGAAGATGGTCGTGCCGGTGGCGCGCGTCGCGAGCAGGAGGTCGCGGATCTGCCGCCGTCCCACCGGGTCCACCCCGTCGGTGGGTTCGTCGAGGAAAAGCACGTCGGGCTCGTCCAGCAACGCGCAGGCAAGGCCGAGCCGTTGGGTCATCCCCTTGGAGTACCGGCCGACCCGGTCGCGGGCGCGATCCGCGAGCCCGACCAGGTCCAGGAGCTCCGCGGCACGGCGCTCCAGAGTCCGCTCGGGGAGGCCCGCCAGGCGGCCGAAGAGACGCAGGGTACCTTCCCCGGTCAGGTAACCGGGGAACCGGTGCCCCTCGGGGAGGTAGCCGACGCGGATGCGCGCGGAAGCCGCGCGCGGGTCCCGTCCCCGAACCCTCGCTTCACCCTCGGTGGGCCGGGCGAGGCCGAGGAGAACCTTGATCAGGGTCGTCTTGCCGGCGCCGTTGGCGCCCAGCAGGCCGAACACCTCCCCGCGCCGCACCTCCAGGTCCACGCCGTCGAGGGCGCGCAGCCGCCTCCCCCAGTGCCGAAAGTCCTTCACGAGGCCGCGCACGGAGATCACGGTCGATAGAGCGTCCACGTCCGGTAGTACGTCAAAACAGGGGTCCGTGTTCGCCGGCTGCCCGGGCCGGCGGCCGGAGGCTGGCGGCCACGGCGCGGGCACGGTACGATCCCCGCTGCACGGCGCGTCGCGCCGGTGGAGGTTTGCATGAGCCTGCCGCCCCATGACGTCTTCGATCTCAAGCTGGCCGACCTCGGGACACGGCGGATCGTCTGGGCCGACCGGCAGATGCCGGTGCTGGCCTCGATCCGAGCCCGCTTCGCCAAGGAGAGGCCCCTCGCCGGGCAGCGCCTGGCCGCGTGCCTTCACGTCACCAGCGAGACCGCCAACCTCGTGCGCACGCTGGTCGCCGGAGGCGCGGATGTTCGCCTGTGCGCCTCCAACCCGCTCTCGACCCAGGACGACGTCGCGGCCGCGCTCGTGGCGGAGCACGGGGTGGCTGTCTTCTCGATCAAGGGCGAGGACAACACCCGCTACTACAGTCACATTCGCGCCTGCCTCGAGTTTGCCCCGACGCTCACGATGGACGACGGCGCCGATCTGGTGTCCTCGCTGCTTTTCGTGGCGCGCGGCGAGGTGGAGGGGGCCCATGCGGAGATCCGGGCGTTCGCGAACAAGCTGGGCGAGGAAGGGCGGCGCACGCTGATCGCCGGGGTGCTCGGCTCCACCGAGGAGACCACCACGGGCGTCATCCGGCTGAGGGCGATGGAGCGGGACGGCGTCCTGCGCTTCCCGGTGATCGCGGTCAACGACTCCGACACCAAGCACCTCTTCGACAACCGGTACGGCACCGGTCAGTCCACGGTGGACGGCATCCTGCGCGCCACCAACGTCCTTCTCTCCGGCCTGACCGTAGTTGTGGCCGGCTACGGGTGGTCCGGCCGCGGCGTCGCGATGCGTGCGCACGGGCACGGCGCCAAGGTTACGGTGTGCGAGGTGGACCCTGTCCGGGCGCTGGAGGCCGCAATGGACGGCTACTCGGTCATGCCGATGACCGAAGCCGCCAAGGTCGGAGACGTCTTCGTGACGGTGACGGGCGACTGCAAGGTGATCGGCCCCGAGCACGTGAGGCTCATGAAGGACGGAGCTATCCTTTGCAACTCCGGACACTTCGACGTCGAGATCGACCTCCCCGGGCTCCGCAAGATGACCTCGGACGTGTTCGAGGCGCGCCCCTCGGTACAGGGGTACCGGCTCAAGGAGGGCAAGACCGTCTACGTCCTGGCCGAGGGCCGGCTGGTGAACCTCGCGGCCGCCGAGGGACACCCCGCGGCTGTCATGGACATGTCGTTCGCCAACCAGGCGTTGGCCGCAGAGTACCTGGTCAAGGACGCGGCGACGCTGCAGCCGAAGGTGTACCGGCTGCCCGCGGAGCTGGACCGCGAGATCGCGCGGCTCAAGCTGGCCGCCATGGGCCTGGCGATCGACACCCTCACGGACGAGCAGGCGAACTACCTGGCGAGCTGGCGCGTGGGGACCTGAGGTTTCTTTCGGGCTTCGCCCCATACCCCTTTTCTCGGTTTTGTTGCCGGCCGCGCGGTGAGATGCGTTGGTTCCTCTCACTGCCTGACGGCTTTTTCTTGCCAAGCGGGTGCGCGGTCAGGCTCTTCTTGTTCACTGCGTGAGGCTCTTGTTTTGCCCCGCGGGCTCGGAGCCAGGTCGCTCGGGCTGCGCTTCGAGCGCAGCCCTCCGACCCGCCTGCGCATGCGACCGAGCAGGCACAGCCCGGCGTGCGGAGCCTCGCTGTTCCCCTTCCTCGCATGAGACTCTCGGTCGGGGCCAGCGTCTCCACCCGCCGGTCTGGCCGCTCGGTGCCCGCACACTTCGGCGAAATGGCTCCTGCGGCCCGCGGGGCGGATTTCACCACCACCCTCCCGTTTGCGACGCGCCTGCGCGATTTGCTCCGCTATGCGGGGCCGGCGGCCTCGTGGGCACGCCCAAGTGCCCTTCGCGAGGGGGTATTCAACCCGCCAGGCGGGTGCCAGCGGCCATGGCTCCCGAGGCCGCGCACCCGCTTGGCAATACATAGCCGTCACGCAGTGGCAAAGAAGAGGACGACCGCTCATAGCCCGCGGGGCAAGAAAAAAGAGAAAGAGGAAATGGGGCGAAGCCCCACGGAAAACCGGCGGCGAGCCACGGGCCCCAAGCTCGCGGGCAACAAAGGAAAGAAAGGGGAAGCGGGGCAAAGCCCCGGGGAGAGTCGGCCCGCCGCCGTTCACCGGTTGGAGACCGCCATTGGCCGGGAAACCGCGAACTCGCGCGCCGACTGGGCGTATCGTGTGCGTGGCTGGCGCTCGTCAGGCGGCCGCCGGCCGGGGAGGCGAAGATGGCGGACGACAGCATTCGTGTAGGCGCTCCCAGGGTGGCACTGGGGCTCGTGGTCATCGCGGTCGGGGTGCTGTTCACGCTGGACAAGTTGGGCTACGTGAACGCGGGTGAGTTCTGGGAGTACTGGCCCGTGCTGCTGATCGGGGTGGGGATCGGGCGTGTGCTCCAGCCCCGCGGGACCCAGGGCCGCGGCTTTGGGGTGGTGCTGATGGTGCTGGGCACCTGGTTCCTGCTCTCCAACCTTGACCTCATCCACTACAGCTTCGGGGACGTGTGGCCCCTGCTCCTTGTGGTTATTGGGATCATGATGGTCTGGCGGGCGATCACCGGCCCTTTCTTCGAAAGCCCCAGGCGGCGCCTGAAGGAGGCGATGGCCGCGGGTGACGGGTCCGCGGCGGTGGGCGGCCTCGCGAGCAGCGGTTCCGACACCAGCAGCACGGTGAACGGCTTCGCGCTCCTCGGCCGGGTGAAGCGGAAAGTCGTGTCGCAGGACTTCCGGGGTGGGGCCCTCACCGCGATCCTTGGCGGATGCGAACTGGACCTGGGGCAGGCGTCGATATCGAGCGGCCAGGCGGTCATCGACACCTTCGCGCTCTGGGGGGGGATCGAGATCAGGGTCCCGCAGGAGTGGAGCGTCGTGGTACAGGGGACGCCGATCCTGGGGGCTTTCGACGACAAGACCGTACGGGTGGGAGGCGACGGCAGCAAGGTGCTGGTCATCAAGGGCATCGTGCTCATGGGCGGCGTTGAGCTGAAGAACTGACCCATGCACCCGATCCTCGCCTACCGGGGCCGGCTGGGCCCGTACCTCGCCGCATGGGTGCCCCTGGGGGGGCTGCTGACCGGGCTGCTGGCGATCGCGGGGTCGCCGTGGGGAGAGGCCGCCGCCATCGCCTTCCCGATGGCGCTGATCTACGGGTTCATCTGCCTGGCCGCGTGGTACCCGTGCAAGAGCGCCTCTCCGCACGAGGTCCCGTTCCCGCGGGTCATCGCCACCCAGGCCATGGCAGCCGCCGTCTCGGCGATGCTGTGGCTGTTCCTGGTCGACACCTGGGTCGTGCTCTTGGAGCAGATCCCCGCGTTCGCCAAGGCAACCGAGCGCTTCCCGCGCCTGGTGCCCATGATCCTGGCGGTCGGGGTGGTGTTGTACGCGTTGGCCGCCGCTCTCCACTACCTATTGATGGCGTTCGAGGAGGCGAGGCGGGCGGAGCGGAACGCACTCGAGCTGGAGGTGCTCGCCCGGGAGGCCGAGCTGCGCTCCCTGCGGGCCCAGATCGACCCGCACTTTCTGTTCAATGCGCTCAACTCGATCAGCTCGCTCACCGGCAGCAACCCTGCGGCGGCGCGGCAGATGTGCCTCGAGCTGGCGGAGTTCCTGCGGGAGAGCCTGCGGGTGGGAGGCGTCGCGAGCATCCCGCTCGCCGAGGAGCTGGCGCTGACGGAGAAGTACCTGGCAGTGGAGCGCGCCCGCTTCGGGCCGCGCCTGCGGGTGGAGCGGGAGATCAGCGCGGAGGCGGGCACCTGCGGCGTGCCCCCGCTCGTGCTTCAGCCGCGGGTGGAGAACGCCGTCCGGCACGGGGTGGCGAACCTGGTGGATGGAGGGTTCGTGCGGATCGCGGCGCGCCGGTCGGGCGACCAGCTTCGCCTCACCGTGGAGAACCCCGTGGATCCCGGGGTGGCCGCGAAGCCCGGTGAGGGTGTGGGGCTCGCCAACGTGCGCGGCCGCCTCGCTGCGCTGTACGGCCAGGAAGCCAGCGTCGAGATTCGGCGCGACGGCGATGTGTTTCGCGTCGAGATGGTGTTGCCCGCGGCGCCGGCCCAGGCGCGCTAGAGCTATCCTTGCCGCGGCGCCATGACGGAGACGAAGACACCCGACAGGCTGCGGGTCGCGATAGTGGACGACGAGGAGCCGGCACGGGCGCTCCTCCGCGAGTACCTCGCTGCCCACCCCGAAGTCGAGGTGGTGGCCGAGTGCGCCAACGGATTCGAGGCGGTCGGAGTCGCGGCCGAGCATGACGTTGACCTGCTCCTGCTCGACGTGCAGATGCCGGGCCTCTCGGGCTTCGAGGTGCTGGAACTCCTCGATCGCGACGTGGCGGTGGTGTTCGTCACGGCCTACGACGAGCACGCGCTACGCGCCTTCGAGGTGCACGCCGTGGACTACCTTCTCAAACCGTTCTCGGCGGAGCGCCTCGGGCAGGCGCTGACCCGGGCCAGGCAGCGCCTCGGCCGGCCGCAGCCCGGGCTCGCCGGGATCGCCGCCGCCGCGAGGCCGCCCGGCGTTCCGCTGACGCGCCTGCTGGTCCGCGAAGGCCCGCAGGTTCACGTGATTCCCGTCGAAGAGCTCGACGTCGCGGAGGCTCGCGACGACTACGTGTGCCTGCGGTCCCGCGGGAGGGAGTACCGCAAGCAGCAAACCCTTGCCGAGCTGGAGGCACGGCTGGACCCCGGGAAGTTCGTGCGCGTGCACCGCTCCTTCATCGTCAACGTGGAGCGCCTTGCCCGCATCGAGCGCTACGCGAAGGACAGCCGCCTGGCGGTGCTGAAAGACGGCACCAAGCTCCCCGTGAGCCGGGCCGGCTACTCGCGCCTTCGCGACAAGCTTTGAGCGGCTGTCGTCGCGTCGCGCCGCTAGACCTTCACCATCCAGCCGTGGGTGTCCTTCGCGGTGCCGAACTGGATGGAGGTGAGCGTCTCGCTCAGCTTCTTGGCGACCGGGCCCTCGTTGCCATCGCCGACGCGGTAGACCTGGTCGCCGTCCAGAAGCTCGCCGACCGGGGAGACCACCGCAGCGGTGCCGCAGCCGAAGATCTCGGTGCAGTCGCCGCTGGCCAGGGTCTGGAAGACCTCCTCGATGTGGACGGGCCGCTCCACGAAGGGTAGCTTCAGCTCCTTGCAGAGCACGCCCAGGCTTTCCCGTGTGATGCCGGCGAGGATCGTGCCCGAGGTGGGGGGGGTGGTCACCACGCCGTCGAAGACGAACATCAGGTTCATCGCCCCGACCTCTTCGACGTGGCGGCGCTCCACCGCATCGAGCCACTTCACCTGGTCGCACCCCTTTTCCTTGGCCACGGCACTGGCCAGCAGGGAGGACGCGTAGTTGCCGCCGGTCTTGGCGCTGCCGATGCCGCCGGGGGCGGCACGCACCCAGTCGCGCGCCACCATGATCCGCACCGTACTGCTGCTGGTGCCGAAGTAGGGGCCGGTCGGGCCCGTGATGATGAAGTACAGGAAGCTCTTGGAACTGTGGACTCCGAGCGCCTCCTGGGTGGCGATCATGGTGGGGCGCACGTAGAGCGTGGCGGGGGGCGAGGGGACCCAGTCATCGTCGATCCTGATGAGCTTGCGCATGGCGTCGAGCTGCAGCTCCACCGGGATCTCTGGCATGCACATGCGCTTGGCGGAGGTGTTGAGACGTGCGGCGTTGCGGTCGGGGCGGAAGAGGTGTGCCGAGCCGTCGGGGTGGCGGAACGCCTTCAGCCCCTCGAAGATCTCCTGCCCGTAATGGAGGACCATGGCGGAAGGGGCGAGCGACAGGGGTCCGTAGGGAACGATCCTGGGGTCGTGCCAGCCCTTCCCTTCGTCCCATTCGACGAGGAACATGTTCGGCGAGAAGGTGCGGCCGAAGGGGAGCTTTTTGGGGTCCAGCGGGGTCTGCGGGGCGCGGGCAACCGACCTGTCCAGAATGTCCATGCCTGCTCCTTTCCCGGCGGCGGCGCACCGGTGGAGACCTTCACCGGTCCAAGTGCCGGCGCCCTAGGGTAGCGCACCTTGTGACTTCTGAGAACTACCTCGACACCTGGCCGGAACCCGGTTCATGTCGGGTTGGGGAGGTCGAAGAAGCGCACCTCGAGGTCGAAGCGCTTGGCCAGGAACTCGCCCAGAGACCGCACGCCGAAACGCTCGGTGGCGTAGTGCCCTGCGGCAATGAAGTGGACCCCGTCCTCGGCGGCGCGGTGCAGCACCCACTCCCGCGCCTCGCCGGTGATGTAGGCGTCCAGCCCGGATGCAACGGCCTCGTCGAAGGCCGTGGGTGCCCCACCGGTCACGATCCCGACCGAGGCGATCCGTTCCGGCCCACCGGGGAAGATCTGCGGCTCCTGGCCGCACACCTCCCGGACCCGGACGAGGAGCTCCTCCGCGGGCACGGGGTTGGGAAAGACCCCCGCGACACCAACCGCCACCCCGCCGAAGCTTCCGAACGGCTCGAGCTGGTCGAGGCCGAGCTCGCGCGCCAGCACCGCGGCGTTGCCATGGGCCGGATGGCGGTCCAGCGGGATGTGATAGGCGATCAGGTTGAGGTCGTTTTCGAGCA
>JALHTD010000356.1 GCA_022865555.1 Thermoanaerobaculaceae bacterium
AGGACGATTCGGCGGGTGGCTCGCAGGCCGATCGACTTCGCGAGCTCCACGTTGCCCACGAGCAGCCAGGCGGTGGCGCCGGCCGCGCGCCGCTTCAGGGCATCCCCGAGTTCGCCATAGAGCGCGGCCAGCTCGGCGGGATCGCCCAGGCGCTCACCGTAGGGCGGGTTCGTCACGATCACTGCTCCCGGCCCCGGGAGGACGAGATTGCGTGCGTCCCTCGCCTCGACCTGGACGGCATCCACGACCCCCGCCTCCTTTGCATTGCGGCGCACCGCCGCCACTGCCCGCGGCTCGTTGTCGCTGGCCACGATCGCGGCGGTCGCCGGCCGTCTCAGCAGTCGCGCCGCCTCTCGTGCCTCCGCCAGGCGCGCCGGTTGGTGATCGCGCCAGCGCTCGCAGGCAAAGCCCCGCCGAGATCCCGGCGCCGTGCGGGTCGCAATGAGCGCCGCCTCGATGGCGATGGTCCCGGTCCCGGCCATCGGGTCGAGGAGCGGCCGGCTCCCGTCATAGCCCGCCAGGAGCAGGACCCCCGCCGCGAGGGCTTCGGACAGCGGGGCCGGCCCGCCCCGGGGCCGGTAGCCGCGGTGCGACAGCGGTTCCCCGCTGCTGTCCAGGGCGAGCCCTGCACGCTCGCCGGCGAGGTGCACGTGGATGCGGACGTCGGCACCTCTCCTGTCCACGTCCGGCCGGGAGCCCAGGCGCGATCGCAGCCGGTCCACCACGGCGTCCTTCACGGTGAGGCTGGCGAAGCCCGTGTTGCGGAATGCCTGCGCCTTCCCTGCGGACTCCACCGCGATGGTCTGGCCGCGCGCCACGACGTCCTCCCAGGGGACCTCGCTCGCCAGCGCGTACAGGGCCTCCTTGCTGCCGGCCGGCCCTTCGGCCAGCTGGCACAGGACCTTCGTCGCGGTGCGCAGCCGGAGGTTTGCACGGTAGACGGCGTCGAGGTCGCCGCGAAAGCTCACGATCCCGCGGCCGGGGGTCGCCTCGCCGTGACCCAGCTCTGCCAGCTCTCCCCGCAAAACCTCCTCGAGCCCG
This sequence comes from Thermoanaerobaculaceae bacterium, assembly GCA_022865555.1. GTDB lineage: Bacteria > Acidobacteriota > Thermoanaerobaculia > Thermoanaerobaculales > Thermoanaerobaculaceae > RBG-13-68-16. The sequence goes on from JALHTD010000356.1 coordinate 1,042, forward strand.
CGAGAGCACGTCGCGACCAGGGGCCAGGTGGGGAGCCTACGAGCTGGTGGCAGGGGCGACACCCATCCGTCGCTTGTCGATGTACATTCGCGCGTCGGCCTCATGGAGCGCCGCGGTGGCGTCGTCGCCGGTTGCCAGCAGCGCGACGCCCACGGCGATCCCGCACGTCGGGATGTCCCCCTCGGGCTGGGCCAACTGGCTGCAGAGCTGCGCGACGCGTCGCCCGGATCCGTCGATGTCGAGGCCGGGGGCGAGCACGAGGAACTCGTCACCCCCCCAGCGGAAATGCGCGTCCTCGGCCCGGAAGCACTGCGTGAGGACGCGGGCGAACCGCCGCAGGCAGGCGTCACCGACGCTGTGACCGAGGCGGTCGTTGATGCTCTTGTAGTTGTTGATGTCCAGGAAGATGATGGCGGCCCCGGCGGTCTCGACCCGGGCCAGCTCGCGCCGGAAGCCGCGCCGGTTCATCAGCGAGGTCAGCGGGTCTAGGTCCACCAGCTGCCTTAGCCGCTCCTGGGAGGCCACCAGCTCTTCGTTGGCGTAGCGCAGCTCCTCAACGATGCGGTCCTGCAGCGCAACGAGGCTCGCGAGCGCGATGAGCAGCTCGGCCACCGCGTCGAAGAACGACGAGTAGCGGACGTAGTTGAAGAGAACCGGGGCCCCCCAGATCTGGGGAGCTAGGCTCGGGACGTACTGGAGGAACACCAGCCCCTCCACGAGGAACGCCACACCCAGCCAGCGCGACCGCTCACCGCGGGGCTTGCGCAGGACCCACACCCCAGCGGTTGTCATCAACACGCCCACGAGCAGGCTCTGGGCGACCTGTGCGTACGCCAGTTGGCTGGCGAGGACGCCCATCGTCAGGCCCCAGACGCCCACGATCAGCGCGACCTGCTTGGGCCGCAGCCAGTCCTCCACGCTCGAACGGAAGTGGTGACGTGTGCCGGCGACCAGCAGCAGCACGAAGAGGGTCTTGGCGGCGGCGTAGACGCCGGTCGCCACCGGCGGCATCGTGCCCCCGACGAATCCGATTGCGTAGACGAAGACGCTGAGGAGGGCAACGGCATCGGCGATCCACGCCGCCGCCCACAGCCTGACCTCTTCCAGCTTAGAGGTACGCGAGAGGAAGAGGAAGAAGATGGCGATGACCGAGACCACGGCCAGCTGCACACCTATCGACCAGCGCCCGAGCACCGCCAGGGTTTCCAACGTTCGCGCCCCTTCTCCCTTCGATTATGCGGGAGGAGCCGTGCCCGGGCAAGCCGGCGCGGGCGCAGGGGGTGCCAGAGCTGTTTTCCTTGCTGCGCTTGCCCGGGCTCAGCCGCCGCGCAACCTCGGCGAGCACGGCGCAGATGACGGTCTCGGCGGCGACCGCCCCGCAGCGCGCCTGCTCGGCCGGCAGCTCACCTTCAGCATCTGCGCGCCGCTGCGCACCGGCAAGCCGGCCTTCATTGTTGTTGAGGCGCGCGGGGACCGCCCACCAGAACTTCGTCGCCACGTCGAAAAGCTGGCACGACCCGCGAGGCTCAGCTCTTCCCCGCCCGCTTCCGCCGGGCCAGCAACTCGGCGATGCGCTCGCGGATGCGCTTCTCCCAACCCTCCCCGCTCGGCTGGTAGAACGTCTCGCCGGCGAGTTCGGGCGGCAGGCACTCCATGTCCGCGACCTTCTCCCCGGTGTCGTGGGCGTACACGTACCCCTCGCCGTAGCCGAGGTCCCGCATCAGCCGGGTGGGTGCGTTGCGGATGTGCAGCGGCACCTGGTAGGCGGGCTTGTCTTGGACCGCCCGCTGGACCCTTCCGTACGCGACGTAGAGCGCGTTCGACTTGGGCGCGAGCGCCAGGTAGGCGGCCGCCTGCGCGAGCGCGAGCGCGCACTCCGGCATCCCGACGTGCTCGACGGCATGAGCCGCTGCCGCCGCCTGCTCGAGTGCGCGCGGGTCGGCCATCCCGATGTCCTCCGAGGCGACCCGCAGCAGCCGCCGCGCGATGAAGCGCGCGTCGGCGCCGCCCTCCAGCATGCGACCGAGCCAGTAGAGCGAGGCGTCCACGTCCGAGTTGCGGATCGACTTGTGCAGGGCCGAGATGAGGTTGTAGTGCTCCTCGCCCTCCTTGTCGTACTTCGCGAGGCGCCGCTGTGCAACGCGGCGCACGACCTCGGCGCTCGGCGCTCCGCCGCGCCCGACCGCCTCGGCTGCGATCTCGAGCAGGTTGTACGCCACACGCGCGTCGCCTCCGGCCAGCCGGACGATCTCTTCCGTCGTCCCGGGGCCGACTTCGAGACCCCAGTCGGCCAGGCCGCGCTCGGAGTCCGCCAGGGCGCGGTCCAAAAGCGTTCGGACCTGTGCGTCGGTCAGGGGCTCCAGCACGTAGACCTTGACGCGTGAGAGCAGCGCCGCGTTGAGCTCGAAGGAGGGGTTCTCGGTCGTGGCGCCGAAAAGCACGAT
>JALHTD010000357.1 GCA_022865555.1 Thermoanaerobaculaceae bacterium
ACCGCTTTCCACTTCTGGCTGGTGCGCAAGGGCGGGGGCGTGATCCTGCCCCGCCGGGAGGGCGAGGATGCGCCGCGCCGAACGCTGGTGCCGACCTCGCCTAACCTCGTCGCGCGCGAGGGCTCGGCGGCCCTCGTGACCCTGGCCGTCGTGCTGCTCATTGCGGCCGTCCTCGAGGCACCGCTGCTGGCGCAGGCGAACCCCGGGATGAGTCCCAACCCGGCCAAGGCACCCTGGTACTTCATGGGGCTGCAGGAGCTGCTCGTCCACCTCCACCCCGTGTTTGCCGTGTTCGTGGTGCCGCTGCTGGCAGCCGCGCTGCTCCTGGCCCTGCCCTACCTGCGGTACGGCGAGGCGCCGAGCGGGTCGTACTTCCACTCGCGCACCGGCGCCCGGACCGCGCTCGCCGCGGCAGCGGCAGCCCTCGTGCTCACGCCGGTCTACGTGCTCGCGGACGAGGCGTTCCGCCGCACGCCGCCGTGGCTGCCTTCACTGCCGTCGGCAATTCGCACCGGCCTCGTTCCCGTGGTCCTCGTCTGTGCCGTTCTCGCGGTCGTGTACCTGGCGGCCCGACGGCTGTTCTCCGCCTCGCGGCTGGAGGCGGTGCAGGCCCTGCTGACCTTTCTGATCGTTGCGTTTGTGGTGCTGACGGTGACCGGCTCGCTCTTCCGCGGCCAGGCGATGGCTCTCGCCTGGCCGTGGGCGGTCGCCGCGGTGCGTTGAGGAGGGGGGCCCGTGACAAACGTGCCGCTCGACAGCCACAAGGGTCCCCAGCAGCCGGACCGGCGCAGCTTCCTGTCGTTGGCGTGGAAGGTGCTCGGGTTGGCCGCGGTGGCCGAGTTCCTCGGCGTGGTCGGGGCGTATCTCTGGCCGCGTAGGGGCGAAGGCGAGGGAAGCCGCGGCATCGTCGAGGCCGGGCCCGTGGGCGAGTTCACCCCCGCTTCGGTGACCCCGTTTCCGCAGGGACGCTTCTACCTCGTTCGGCTCACCGACGGAGGTTTCCTCGCGCTCTCCTCCAAGTGCTCCCACCTCGGCTGCACGGTGCCCTGGAACGAGAAGGACAAGACGTTCCCGTGCCCGTGCCACGCGTCGGTGTTCGACATGCGGGGAAACGTTCTCTCTCCGCCGGCACCGCGCGCGCTCGACCTCTTCCCGATCACCATCGAGAGCGGGGTCGTCAAGGTCGATACTGGCCGTCGCATCCAGCGCGAGCGGTTCGAGGACGGCCAGGTGGCGTACCTGTGATGGCGAGCGACGACCTCGGCCAGACGAACGGAGCACGCCAGGGCGATCCGCTTCGACGGTGGCGCCTGGTCGGTCTGGCGGCTACGGTCGCCATCGTGCTGTCGGCGCCGCTCTACCTCGCCGTCCGCTCGCTGCGCGGGCCGCGCATCACCGGGCCGCCGGAGGCGCTCTACGTCGGCAGCGAGCGCTGCGCCCCCTGCCACAAGGCGGCCTACGACAAGTGGAAGGGCTCGCATCACGAGCTCGCGATGCAGGCCGCCCGCGACGGCACGGTGCTCGGCGACTTCAACGACGCGACCTTCGCGCTCCGCGGCAAGACCTGGCGGTTCTTCCGGCGGGGCGAGAAGTTCCTGGTCCTTGCCGAAGGCCCGGACGACGCGCTGCACGAGTACGAGGTCGCCTACACCTTCGG
>JALHTD010000358.1 GCA_022865555.1 Thermoanaerobaculaceae bacterium
AGAACGTCTCGTCCCCGGCGACTTCCTCGGCGCTGCCCGGGTATCGGTTGGCGACCTCGGCGATCGCGAGGGCGCGGCGGGGGTGCAGGAAAGCGAGCGCCGCCGCAGCCCCGAGCGGTTGGCTGACCACGGCCATGAACTGACGCCGGTCGAGCATCGCTGGCCTCCGTCCTTTCGGTGGGATCCGGGGATCCCGTTCGCTGCCGTCGCTGTTCCGGAACATTCTAGCCCCAGCTCCCGGCGGGCGCGCGCGGTCGGCCCGTTCGCCTAGTGCGGGAGCACCGCCTCGGCAGGAGCGCCGAAACCCCCGAGGAACGCCTGCATGTCGGCGGGGATGGGGGCCTCGATACGAAGCTGCGCGCCGGTGCGAGGGTGCGGGAAGTCGAGCCGCCAGGCGTGGAGGAACGGTCGGGGGACGCCTCCCCCGCCTCCGTACAGGGTGTCGCCCGCTACCGGAAACCCTGCCTCGGCCAGATGCACGCGAACCTGATGAGTGCGTCCGGTGAGCGGACGAATCTCGAGGAGGGAGAACTCACCGAGCCTGGCGAGCAGGTGCACCTCGGTGATGGCGGGCTTCCCGCCGCGTGCGACGCGAAAACGCCCGGGGACCAGCGGGTCGTGGGAGATCGCCCCCGACATCTTCCTGGGGAGGGCATCCTGTCCTCCATGCACGACTGCCAGGTAGTGCTTGTGCGCGGCGCCTGACCCCCAGATCTTCGTGAGGGCACGGGCGGCGTCGTGCTGGCGCGCGAAGACCAGCACCCCGGTCGTGAGGCGGTCGAGGCGGTGGAAAAGCAGCACCTCGACCTGTTTCCCCTCCCGTCCCGCCAACTGCATGAGAACTCTCTCGTGAGCGGTCAGCTCACCCCGGGCGCGCGTCCTGGGCGGTTGCGTCGTGAGGCCGGCAGGCTTGTCCACGGCAACCAGCCAGCCATCCTCGTGGAGGATCGCCAGGTCAGGCTGCACCGGCGGCGGGGGGGCCAACACCTCGTCCCCGGGGACGACGTCGAGCACATCGGCGAGGCGAAGGTGACGCGAGAGCACGCGGCTCGGCTTGCCGTTGAGCCACAGCCGGCCCTCTGAGACCAGCGCACGGACCCGCCGGCGGGGAACCCCGGCGAGCGCGGCAAGCCCCTGGTCCAGGCGTTGCCCGGCCAGCGCCGGGTGGACGACGTAGCGCACGACGCCGGGCCGCGGCGAGGTTGAAGTGGCTGGGATCACGTTCGCGTCCTGCGAGGCGGCATCGACCCTTCAGCCCTCGGAGCGAGCAGAGGTGGTCGTCGCCTCCCACGGGAGCACGATGCGCGCGGTCGTGCCGGAAGAGTCGCTGGAGAGGTCGAGGCGACCGCCGTGGGCCTCGACCATCTTGCGGGCGATCGCCAGCCCCAGACCGGCCCCTCCCACGCGGCGCACGGCCATCGGTACCGCGAGCTTGGCCAGTACCTCGGGCGGGATGCCCTGACCGGCGTCCCGGACCTCGATGACGGCCCCGCCGTCGTCGCACCGCACGGTGGCGCACACCGGCGGCGGCGGCGTGGCGCTGCGAACCGCGTTGTCGAGGAGGGGCAGTATGGCGGAGGAGAGTGCGCGCGGGTCCCACAATCCACGGCGGAGCTGACCTTCGGTCTCCACCCTGACCTCGAAGGCCTGCGCATTGGGGTCCCACCCGGACTGCAGCCCCTGCACCTGCTCGCGCAGCAGCGCGACGAGGTCCACAGAGGTCAGGGTGAGCCGGATCGGGCGCCCGAAGAGCAGCAGTTGCTCCAGGTAGTGCTTCAGGGCGTCCACCTGCCGGAGCACCGCCTCGAAGTGGGCCTTGATCTCGGGCGCGGCGCCCGCACGCCGGATACCCATCTCGGCCTGGAGGCCCATGGTGAAGGCGTGGTTGCGGACGTCGTGGGCGATCTGGTTGACCAGGTTCTCCAGCGCCGTCTCGGACCCTTGCTTCATCATTTATATGCTAGCACCGCCTTGGCTTGACATCCTCGGAGGCCTCGGTGAGACTGAACGCGAGTTCACTCAGAAGTGGGGAGGAGCTTGCGGGGAGCGCTTGGCCAGAGGTCGCGTGAGCGCAAGCGCGGCGCTATCCTCCGCGCGGCCGTGGAGGTTTTCTCGGAGCGCGGCTACTTCGGCGCCCGCATGCGCGAGGTCGCGAAGCGTGCCGGCGTCGCGGACGGCACGCTCTACCTGTACTTCGAGGGTAAGGAGCACCTCCTGGTGTCGCTGCTCGAGGAGCACGCGCGGGCGTTCCTGAAGCGTGCGCGCCAGGACGCCGCGGAGTGTGACGACCCGCGAGAGAAGCTCCGCCGAGTCGTTGAGCGGCACCTCGCCAGCCTCGAGAACGACCGCGCGCTGGCGCGAGTCTTCCAGATCGAGCTGCGGCACTCGAGGAGGTTCCTGCGCCAGGTGGCGCGAGGTCAGGTCGCGGCGTACCTGCAGCTGCTCCAGGAGATCATCGAGCAGGGTGCGGCGGGAGGGTGCTTTCGCGCGGACGTGCCTGCCGAGGTGGCTGCACGGGCCGTGTTCGGCGCAGTGGACGAGCTGATCACCGCGTGGGTCCTGGCCAGCCGCCCGAAGCCGCTGGCCGAGCAGAGCGGGCCGCTGCTGCGGCTGCTCCTCGAGGGCCTCGAGGCGCACGAAAGGAGAAAGCGATGAGTGAAACACGAACGCTGTTGGACGTCTTCGCGCTGTGGCGGGGCGGATCCCCCCAACCCGCGCTCGTGGACGCCCGCGGCGGCGGCGAGGTCCGCCTGCCCGCACCGGAGGTGGCGAGACGGGCGGCGGGTCTTGCCAAGGGTCTGGCGGCTCTCGGCGTCGGCAAGGGTGACCGGGTCGCGCTGCTCTGCGGCGATCGGCCCGAGTGGCACATCGTGGACTTCGCGTGCCTTCACCTGGGGGCGCTCGACGTGCCGATCTACCCCACCCTGCTGGCGTCGCAGGCCCGAGCCATCCTCGCGGACTCGGGCGCCCGCGCCGTGGTGGCCGAGAACCCGGAGCAGCTCGCCAAGGTGCTCGAGGTGCGGGGCGCATGCCCCGAGCTCAAGGACGTGCTCCTCATCGATGGCGATGCGCCGCCAGGGGTGCGGACGCTCGCTTCGTGCACGGTAGAGCTCCCCCAGAGCGAGGCGGATGCGTTCCTGGAGAGCTGCCGCCCCGGCGTGCAGCCGGAGGATCTCGCCACGCTGATCTACACTTCCGGGACCACCGGCGAGCCCAAGGGGGTCATGCTGACCCACGACAACTTTGTGTTCGACGCATCCTCGGCGACCGGCGCCATGAGTTGGCCGACGACCGGCGAGACGGTGTTGGCGTTCCTGCCCCTTTCCCACGTGCTCGAGAGGCTGGTGGACTACTGCTACTTCCTGAATGGTCTTTCCATTGCCTACTGCGGCCTGCTGGAGAGCGCCGAGGCGATGCGCCGCGTGCGGCCTCTGATCTTCACCGCAGTGCCGAGGTTCTACGAGAAGGTGCACGACCGCGTCCTCCACGAGGTCTCCGAGGGACCCAAGCTGAAGCAGTCGCTGTTCCGCACCGCGTTGCGGGTGGGCCTGGAAAGCGTGCGGACAGGCCGAAAGGGCTTTCGCTACAGGGTCTTCGACCTCATCGTCTACTCCAAGATCCGCGCGGCTCTCGGCGGTCGCATCCGCTTCTCCATCTCAGGCGGGGCACCGCTCCCGGTCTTCATAGGCGAGTTCTTCCACGCGATGGGGATCAAGGTTCTCGAGGGGTACGGCCTGACCGAGACCTCGCCGGTGATCACCGTGAACCGGTTCGACGACTGGAAGCTCGGCACGGTGGGGCCGCCCTTGCCAGGCGTCGAGGTGCGCATCGCTCCCGACGGCGAAATCCTCACCCGCGGGCGACATGTGATGAGGGGCTTCTGGAACAAGCCGGAGGCCACCACCGCGGTCCTCGACCCGCAGGGGTGGCTGGCGACCGGCGACATCGGCGAGCTTGGCGCCGATGGCTTCCTGCGCATCACCGACCGCAAGAAGGACATCCTGGTGACGGCCGGCGGCAAGAACGTCGCGCCGCAGCCGATCGAGAACCAGCTGAGCGCCTCGCCGCTGGTGGAGACCGCGGTGCTCTTCGGCGACCGAAAGCCCTACATCGTGGCACTCATGGTCCCCAATTTCGAGGCGCTCGACGCGTGGGCCAAGCAACGCGGTCTGCCGGCGGCCGACCGCGCAGCCCTCCTCGAGCGCCCCGAGGTGGCCGCGGCCTATCAGGACGTGGTGGACGGCGTGAACGCGAACCTCGCGCGCTTCGAGACGATCAAGAAGTTTCACCTCGTTGTCGAGCCTTTCACCATCTCTGGCGGCCAGCTCACCCCGACCCTCAAGGTCAAGCGGCGGGTCATCGAGCAGCGCTTCGCATCGCTGCTGGCCGCGATGTACGAGGAGGGGTCCCCGGCCACCTCACCGGAGCGGTGACGGCGCGGGGAGGACGGAGACGTCCCGTGCCGTGGAGGCGAGCTTCGGCCGCGACCGGGTCTCCCGACCTTCTCAGCGCGCACCAGCGGTCACGCCAACCGTGTGGAGGGGCTGGCCTGCCCTCGTGGGTCGTCCCGATCAGCCTTCCCACGCCGTACCCGATCGGGCCGGTGACCATCTACCTGCTCGTCGGGGAGCCACTGACCTTGGTGGACACGGGGCCGGCAACCGCGGCGGCCTGGGACGGCCTGCGGCAGGCTCTCGCCGCGCGCTCGCTGCGCCCTGAAGACATCAGCAGGGTGCTGATCACCCACGGCCACCACGACCACTTCGGGCTCGCGCGCAGGCTGTCGCGCGTGGGGGCCGAGTTGCTGGCCCACCCCCACGATCGCCGCAACCTCGCCCTCGACCGCAACTACCCCATGCTCTGGCAGCAGCTGGGACGGGCGGGTCTCCCGGTGGCGGAGCGGCTGCCCCTGATTGCGGGCCTTCGCCTGCTCGACCGCACGGCCCGGCCGGTCGCCGATGCGAGCTGGCTCGCGGACGGCCAGGAGTTGCCGCACGAACGCGCGTCGATTCGGGTTCGCCACATCCCGGGCCACACTCCCGGGCACGTGGGGTTCGAGCTCGGGGAGGAGGGGCTCATCATCACGGGTGACACCATCCTGGATGGCCTGACCCCGAACGCGGTCGTCGACACCGACCCCGAGAACCCGGGCCGTCCGTTCCTCTCGCTTGCCGCCTACGCCGCAACGCTGGCGCGCCTCGAGGCGATGCGGCCGCGGTTGCTCCTCCCGTCCCACGGCCCCTGCATCTCCGACGTGGCCGGCCAGGTGTCGGCGTTGCGGGAGAAACAGGCCAGGCGGGCCGCCGAGGTCCGAGCTGCCCTCTCGGCAGGCCCCTCCACGGTGGCGGAGCTGGTCGCGCGTCTCTTCCCCGGCGTGACCTTCTTCGGCATCTTCCTGGCTTTCTCCGAGGTGCTCGGGCACCTGCTGGAGCTGGAGCGGCAAGGGGGGGTACAGCGGGTCAGCGCACGCCGAGTCGAACGCTGGGCACTTGCCGGCTAGCCTCCCCGGCGCCCTGGCTCAGGAGCTCGCCCACGGGCAGCGGCCGTAGGCCGCGCCGGTCGGTCTCGTCGAGCACGATGGGCAGCGCCTCGAGGAGCGGCTGATCGGCGCGTGCGCTGCCGAGGTGCATCAAAAAGATGCTGCCGGCCAGCGGCACTCCGTGCCGGGCCTCGAACTGCAGCAGGCGCCGGGCAATCCCTTGCGAGCTCAGGAAGCGGGAGGTGCCCGGCTCCTCCACCCAGTCCAGGGCGTCCAGGGAGTCCGTGGTGCCGTGCGTCCAGTCCACGTGCACGAGGCCCAGCTCCGCGGCCCAGGAGCGGATGGAGGCGTTGTGCTCGCCGTACGGTGCGCGCCAGAAATTGGAGGGCTGCCCGCCCGTGGCGGTCCGGATCGCCGTGGCGGCGCGCAGGAGGTCGTCCTGAAGTTTCTCGCGAGTGAGCTCCGGCTGGGTGTCGTGGCGATGGTTGGAGGCCCACGTGGTCAGGTGGGGGTGGCTGAACGTGTGGTTGCCGATCTCGTGACCGTCGCGCGCGGCCTGCGCGAGGAGCTCGGGGTAGCTCTGGGCAAAGCGGCCGGTCACGAAAACGGTCACCCGCACGCACCGCTCCCGAAGCAGCGCGAGCAGCTCGGCGGCGCCCTGGGCCTCGGCGTGGGCGTCGAATGTGAGCGCGAAGAAAGGGCCCACGCCCCGCACGGCGGCGACGTTCACCGCCGCGACTGCCGGGGGCCCGGCGGCGAAGAGAACCGCAGTCAAGGTCGGTGCGAGGAGGAGCACACAGACATTGTACGTGGTGCAGCCGTGGGCTGAGAATCAGCCTGGCGACGTCCTGCAGGCTTGGGGTCCTCGCGTACGCTACAATCCCTTCCGGACAGGCGACACGATGTGGAACCTCCCGAACTCGCTGACCTTCTTGCGGATCCTCATGGTTCCGTTCCTGGTCGTGGTGCTGTTGACGCGCTTTTCCGGGAGCGAGTTCTGGGGGCTCGGGATCTTCCTGCTGGCGGCCCTGACGGACATCGCGGACGGGGTGATCGCCCGCCGCACCAAGGCGGTGACCGTGACCGGGACGCTGCTCGACCCGATCGCCGACAAGCTCCTGATGTCGGCTGCCTTCATCTCCCTGGTCGAGCTCGGGCTCGCCCCCGCCTGGATGGTGGTGGTGATCGTTGGCCGCGAGTTCGCGGTTTCGGGCCTTCGGCAGGTGGCTCACCAGCAGGGGGTTGTGATCGCCGCTAACTGGTGGGGCAAGCTCAAGACCCTTTCGCAGATCATCGCCGTGTCGCTGCTGATCGTCAGCTATCAGCTGGGGCACTGGGCCATGCTCGCCAAAATCGCGCTATGGGTCGCCCTCGCGATGACCGTGGCGTCGCTGATCAGCTACTTCGGCGGTTTCTGGCGCCGCGTGGTCGGGGCGGAGCGGTGAGCCTTCGCGGCGCGGCGACCCTGCCACGCGCCCTGGTCCGGCTTGGCAACCGGCATCCACGGGTCGTGCTGGCCGGGACGGCGCTGGTGATCGTGGCGGGCGTGGTGCTGGGCACGCGGCTCAGGTTCGAGACCGACGTGCTCAACTTGATGCCGCGGCACGACCGGGTCGTGAGTCAGTTCAAGCGGATCCTGGAAGATTTCGGTTCTCTCGAAACCCTGCTGATTGCGGTGCCCGTGAGCAGCGAGAAGCAGCTGGAACACTCCCTGGCGCTCGTGGACGCCCTCGCCAGGGAGATGCGGCAGAGCCCCTACCTGTCCCAGGTGGAGGCCCAGCTCGAGGACCCGGTGAGACTGGCGGACGCGGTGCTGCGCCACGCCGTCCTGTTCCTCGACCAGGAGGGACTCTCGGCGCTGCAGGAGCGCCTCACCTCCGGGGGCCTGGCGGCCCGCGCGGCCGACATCCGCGCCGCCCTCGACACGCCCCACGGGATCGTGGCCAAAGAGTTCGCCGTCCGCGACCCGCTCGGGTTCCTTCCTCTGCTGCTCTCGCGCGTGAGCCGAACGCCCGCCGCGCTCAAGGTGGACTACTCGAGCGGCTACTTCCTGTCGGCCGACCACAGCCTGGTGCTGATCCTGGCCAAACCAAAGGGTGCGGCGCAGAACATCGACTTCGACCAGGCGCTAATGGATGACCTGCGCGCGCGCATCGCCAGGGTGAGGGAGCAGTTCGCAAAGGACGAGGAGATCCCGCTGCAAGAGGTCCCCGAGGTCGAGATCGGTGGGGGGCACCGCATCGCCCTCGAGGACGCCACGCTGATCAAGAAGGACATCGTCTCGAACTCGATCACCTCGGTGGTCGGGGTGCTCCTGCTGTTCTTCCTGGCGTACCGCCGCTTTGCCACCGCGCACTACGCCTTCCTCCCGCTCGGCACCGGCCTCGCCCTGACGTTTATCTTCGCGGCCTTGACCCTGGGCGAGCTGAACTCGGCCACGTCGGGGTTCTCGGCACTGCTTGTGGGACTGGGCATCGACTTCACGATCGTGACCTACGGGCGCTACCTGGAGGGACGCCTGGCCGGGATGGCGCCCGCCCAGGCGCTGGACGAGATGGCCTTCCACACCGGGCCCGCGGTGGTCCTGGGCGCGATCACCACCGTGGGGACCTTCTACGCCTTCCTCGCCACCCGATTCGTCGGCCTGCGGGAGTTCGGCCTGCTGACCGGCACCGGCATCGTGTTCATGATGCTCTCGGCGTTCCTGATCCTGCCCGCGCTCGTCACGCTTTTCGACCGCTCCCGCGCCCCTGCGCCGCCGAGCGCCTGGCTGCGCCTCGAGCCCCTGCTGGAGGGGGCGAGGCGCCACTCGGCGCAGGTGCTGGCGGCGGCGGGCATCGTCACGGCGCTCTCGGTCGTGGCGCTGTTCTGGCTGCGCTTCGACGACGACGTGCGCAACCTGCGGTCCCCCTCCAACCAGGGCGTGGCGGTGCAGGAGAGAGCGGCGAAGGCGTTCGGGCTCTCGTTCAACGCGATGATGATCCGGGTGGAGGCCGCCGATGTGTCCGAGGCCATCGCGCGCGTGCAGGAGCTGGCGCCCGGCCTCGACAGGCTGGTGGGGGCCGGAGTGATCTCCTCGTACGAGTCCCTGGCGAGCCTGGTGCCGCCCCGGGTCGCCCAGGAGCATGCGCTGGGCTGGCTCGCCGCCAACCGTGAGCTCACCGACCCGGTGCGGGTTAAGCGCGAGATGGACGCGGCGCTTGAAGCCGTCGGTCTGGTCCCGCGCGCTTTCGCCCCGGGCCTGGCCACCCTCGACGAGGCGCTGCGCCCCGAGGGACCGGTGTCGCTCGAGGTGTGGCTGGGCACCCCAGTGCAGCAGTTCATCCAGCGCTCGCTGCACCGTACGGACGGCGCAGTGACCACGGTCGTCAACGTGTTCTCGCCGCCCGGAAAGTGGCGGCGCGAGGCTCCACCGGAGCTGGTCGAGTTGTTGCGGGGCCGCCAGGGGGTGAGCCTGACGGGGGTCTACCTGGTTGCCCAGCGGCTGCGCCACATCGTCTGGCGGGACGCCGCGGTTGCTGGGCTGCTCGGGCTCGTGCTCGTGCTCGGCCTGCTGCTGTGGGACTCTCGCAGCGTCAGGTCGGCGCTCATCTGCCTGCTGCCGGTGGTCACGGGCGTGCTCTGGGCGCTCGCCGTGATGGCGGTGGTCGGGTACCCCCTGAACCTGCTCAACGTCTTCGTTATCACGATGGTGATCGGGGTCGGCAGCGACTACGCGATCTACATCCTTTACCGCGTGCGCGAGGGTGGCAGCACGGAGCAGCTCGCCCAGACGGCGCGCGCCGTGGTGCTGTCGGCCCTCACGACGATCGTGGGGTTCGGGACGCTGGTCACGACCCACTACCCCGGCCTCCAGAGCATGGGGTGGATGGCGTCGCTGGGTGTCTTCTTCGCTTGCTTCACCGCCGTGGTGCTGGTGCCGCTCGTCGTGGGAAAGAACAAGGCGTCGTAGCCCCGGCGGGCCGAGACGCCTGGTCCGGGACGAAAGTGAGGGATGCCGGAACCCGAGCCGACAGCCGACAGCTGAAGGCAAGAAACACATGGATTCGGGTGTTGGGTTTAGCCCAGCGGGGTTCCTAGCGGTCTTCAGGCATAACCCCGGTACCTGCTGTTGGTTGTTGGCTGTAAGCTGTTGGCTGTCAGCTTGCATGAGGGGGTGGGCGATGGCGCGAGAGCTTGTTGCGCACGAGCTGCGGTGGCGGTGCCCCAAGGAGTGGCTGCCGGCCGATTCGACGGCCAAGATCGCGCCCTCGCAGGGGATCATCGGGCAGGCGCGCGCCGTGCGCGCCCTCGAGTTCGGGCTGTCCGTGCAGTCGCTGGGGTTCAACGTGTTCGTGACCGGCCTCACGGGCACCGGCAGAATGACCGCCATCGAGCTCCACCTGCGCCCGCTGGCCGGGGAGGGTGAGCCGCCGGACGATCTGCTGTTCGTCTTCAACTTCGCCCGTCCGGAGCAGCCCCGGCTCCTGCGCCTGGCCGCCGGGCGTGGCGTCGTCCTTCGCGACCGCCTCGACCGCTTGTTGCGCGACATCTCCAAGGCCCTGCCGGGCATGTTCAAGGGGGAAGAGTTTCAGCAGCGCCTGGAACTCGCCCTCGAGGATCTCAAGACCAAGCAGCAGGAGCTGATCAAAGGCCTCGAGCGCAAAGTCCGGGCGGCCGGGTTCACGCTGGTGCAGGTCCAGGTCGGGTCGGTCACTCGGCCGGAGATCCTGCCGCTGGTCGAGGAGCGGCCGGTGACCCTCGAGAAGCTTCAGAGCCTCGCGGAAGAGGGCAAGTTCGACCGCGAGAAGGCCACCGTCATAGAGCAGGCGCACGGCAAGCTCTCGGAGGAGCTGCAGCGAGTCTTCCACGAGGTCATGACGATGCGCGAGGAGATGGTCTCGCGCGCCGAGGAGCTGCGCCGCGCCACCGTGGACCCACTGCTGAAGCAGGCTTTCTCCCACGTTGCGCGGGCGGTCAAGGACCCCCGCGTCTCGGAGTACCTCGACGAGGTGCTACGGGACATGCTGGAGCACCTGGAGCTCTTCGGCGCTCATGACGGCGGCGAGGAGGGCGACCCCCTGCTTCGCTACCGGGTCAACGTCGTGGTGGACAACGGCAACACCAAGGGCCGGCCGATCATCATCGAAACCGAGCCCTCCTACAACAACCTCTTTGGCACGATCGAGGCGAGGTTGGGTCAGAACCTGCAGTCCACCTCCGACCACATGCGCATCCGAGCCGGGTCGCTGCTGCGGGCCAACGGCGGATTCCTCGTCGTGAACGCGTTCGACGCGGTCTCGGAGGCCGGTGTGTGGCCGGCACTCAAGCGCGCGCTGCGCTACAGGAGGGTCGTAATCCGTCCCCGCGACATCCTGTTCGCGATCTCCGGGCAGGCGCTGCAGCCGGAGCCCGTCGAGATGGACGTCAAGATCGTGATGATCGGCGACCGCGCCCTCTACGATGTCCTTCACGATGCCGATGAGGAGTTCCGCAAGATCTTCAAGGTGCTTGCCGACTTCGACAGCGAGATGCCGAGCGGGCGCGAGCAGGTGCAGGAGTTCCTCTCTCTCATGGCCAAGATCGTGCGGGACGAAAAGTTGCCGCACGTCGACCGCGGCGGAATGGCGGCCCTGCTGGAGGAGGCCGTGCGCCTCGCGCACAATCGCCGGCGGATCTCGGCGCGCTTCTGCGACGTCGCGGACATCCTGCGAGAGGCGGCGTTCCTCGCGGGCGGCAAGCGCAAGAAGACGGTGGGCGTGGAACACATCCACGCGGCGGTGCGGGCCCGACGCGACCGCCACTCCCTGCCCGAGGAGAAGCTCACCAAGTACATGCTGGACGACGTGCTGGTGGTGGCAACGAACGGAACGGCAGTGGGCCAGGTCAACGGGCTGACCGTGTACGACCTCGGCTACCACGCCTTCGGGCTCCCCGGCAGGGTGACCGCGCGGGTCGGGCTCGGGCGCGACGGCGTGATCAACATCGAGCGTGAGGCGAATATGTCCGGCAGCGTTCACGACAAGGGCGTTCTGATCCTGTCCGGGTTCCTGCGCGGCAGCTTCGCGGCCGAGATGCCGCTCTCCATGACCGCCTCGATCGCCTTCGAGCAGTCGTACGGGGGCGTCGAGGGCGACAGCGCCTCCTCCACCGAGGTGTACGCGATCCTCTCCGCGCTCTCCGGTATCCCGATCAGGCAAGACCTGGGGGTGACCGGCTCGGTGGACCAGAACGGGCGCATCCAGGCGATCGGGGGCGTCAACGAGAAGATCGAGGGTTTCTTCTCCCTGTGCGCCCAGCGTGGCCTCTCGGGGACCCAGGGCGTGCTGATTCCCGAGTCCAACGCCGACGACCTGCAGCTCGACCCCGAGGTGGTGGCGGCGGTGGAGTGGGGCGGGTTCCACATCGACCCGATCTCCCGCATCGAGGAGGGGATCGAGCTGCTGATGGGTGTCGCCGCCGGGGCCCGTGGACCCGACGGAGCCTACCCGCCGGAGAGCGTCTTCGGCCGCTGCGCCGAGCGCCTCGCCGGGATGGCCGAGCAGCTCCGCCACTACCGCGAGGTTTGATTTGCCCCGCGGGCTGGGCGGCTGCTGGAGGGCGGCCTAAGGTGCTGCCGAACACTGGGAGGTGCTTCACATGGACGGGTCACGGTCGCTCGAGTCCCAAGGTTCCGGTGAGTTGCCGCCCAGCCAGTTACGAGGGGTTCTCGACGACGCGATTCGATACTGGGAGCCACGCCGTCTCGCATACAATCTGGTCCTCGCCCTGGTGGTCATCGCCTGGGTCGCAACGACGTGGCCGCATTTCCGTGGGGCACTTACGCTGGAGTCGCTTCTGGCACTTGTCATCCTCGCGGCAATTGCGAATCTTTGCTACTGCGCCGCCTACCTCGTGGATATACCGATGCAGTACTCGTCCTTCAGCGTGGTGTGGCGGCGCC
>JALHTD010000359.1 GCA_022865555.1 Thermoanaerobaculaceae bacterium
ACCCGCACGGCGCCGGGATCTCGGCGGGGCTTTGCCTGCGAGCGCTGGCGCGATCACCAGCCGGCGCGCCTGGCAGAGGCACGAGAGGCGGCGCGACTGCTGAGGCGGCCGGCGACCGCCGCGATCGTGGCCAGCGACAACGAGCCACGGGCAGTGGCGGCGGTGCGCCGCAATGCAAAGGAGGCGGGGGTCGGGGATGCCGTCAAGGTCGAGGCGAGGGACGCACGCAATCTCGTCCTCCCGGAGCCGGGAGCAGTGATCGTGACGAACCCGCCCTACGGTGAGCGCCTGGGCGATCCCGCCGAGCTTGCCGCGCTCTACGGCGAACTCGGGGATGCCCTGAAGCGGCGCGCGGCCGGCGCCACCGCCTGGCTGCTCGTGGGCAACGTGGAGCTCGCGAAGTCGATCGGCCTGCGAGCCACCCGCCGAATCGTCCTTTTCAACGGCCCCATCGAGTGCCGCCTTTTGCGCTTCGACCTCTACGAGGGATCCCGCGAGGCCGGAGCATAGTGCCGGTGGTGCTAGACTCGACTGTCTCCGATGGCTGCGATCGCCGCCCTCATCCCCGCCTACAACTGTTCCGACCGCGTCGGACGAGTCGTGCGTGGCATCCGACGCTACGTCCCCGACGTGCTGGTCGTCGATGACGGTTCGAGCGACGGCACCGCAGCGGTCGCGAGGGAAGCCGGGGCGCGCGTGGTGGTGCACGAGGAAAACCGCGGCAAGGGCCCGGCGCTCCGCTCCGGTCTTGCGGTCCTTCTCGGAGAGCACTACGGCCACGTTCTCATGCTGGACGCCGACGGCCAGCACGACCCCGAGGACGCCCCAGGCTTCCTGGAAGCGGCCGACGAGGCGGAGTTCGTGCTGGGCAACCGCCTCTGGGACCGGGAGGCGATCCCGGCCAAGCGGTTCTGGACCAATTTCATCGGCACCCGGGCCCTTCAGCTCATGACCGGCTTTCCACTTGAGGACTCGCAGTGCGGGTACCGCCTCGTCTCCGCGGGACACCTGCGGCGGATGGGCCTGGTCGGAAACCGCTACTCCGTGGACACCGAGATCCTCGTTCGGGCGGGAAAGCTGCAGGCCCGCTTCGCTCACGTGCCCGTGCGCGTCATCTACGAGGGGGTGGTCTCCCACTACCGCCCGGTCTTCGACACCGTGCACATCCTGCTCTCGGCCGTGCGCTTCAAGGTCGACGAGGGCGACCTGCGAGTCGACCCGGGACCGGAGGCATGGCGACGGCTGGTGAGCACGCCTTCCGTCCTCGAGCGGCTGTCCGTGGAGGCCGGCTAGCAAGCGGCGAGGCCGCGAGAGCATGGCTGGAAAGGTCAGGAAGACCTCGGGGAGACGGGACCTGGCCGGCTCGCGAAGGAGCGCCGGGGGAAAGAGGCGGTTGCGGTCGTCTCGCCCACCGTTCTACTCTGGAGTCCACGGGGCGCGTCTCTCCCCCGAAGGAGGGTGGCGGCTTCCCGACGGGCACCTGGCCGGTCCGCAGCGTCTCGACGCGGTCTTCCAGGTGCGGGGTCGGTCCGATGGAAGACGGTGAGTGCATGCTGAGCGTCGTGGTCAGCGGCGGGTCGCGCGGCATCGGCCGCGCGATCGTGGAGCTCCTCGCGGAGGAGGGATACCGCGTGCACTTCCTCTACCGCTCCCGCGAGGACGCCGCGGCAGAAGTGCTTCGGGCCGTGGGCGAACGCGGCGGCGTTGCGCTCGCGCACCGTTGCGACGTCACCGACTCGCGGGCCGTGGACGCCCTCCTGTCCGAGGTCGCAGGCGAGACGCTCTACGCCGTCGTCAACAACGCTGCGACCCTGCGTGACGGGCACTTCCTGCTGATGGAGAGAGAGCGTTGGGACGTCGTCATGGACACGGTGCTCTCGGCGGCCTATCACCTGACGAGGGGTTGCCTGCGGCCGATGCTTCACGCCAGCCGCGGGCGCGTCGTCAACGTCGGCTCCCTGTCCGGCCTCTTGGGCCAGGCCGGGCAGGTCAACTACGCCGCCGCTAAGGGTGGCCTGCACGCGTTCACGAAGGCGCTGGCGCGTGAGGTGGGCCGATTCGGGGTCACGGTTAACGCCGTTATCCCTGGCTGGATCGAGACGGACCTGGTCGCGGCGTTGAGCGATGAACGCCGCGTTCGGGCGGTCGCGAAAGTGCCGCTGGGCCGGTTCGGCCAGCCGAGCGAGGTCGCGCGCGTCGTGGCCTTCCTGCTCTCGGACGCTGCGTCGTACATCACAGGTGCCACGCTCCGCGTGGACGGTGGCCTCGGGTCCTAGACCGGCCCCGCAAGAGATCCCCGTTCCCTAGAGCGGGGGACCTTCTTGCCCCCAGAAAACGCGCTGGAAGCCGTCGGCGAGCCGGAGTGTTACGGCCCCGGGCGCGCCGTTGCCCACCGTTTGGCCGTCCAGGCGAACGACCGGCATGAGCAGGACCGTCGTGGAGGCGATGAAGATCTCGTCGGCGGTCCGGAGATCGCTCAAAGGGAGGGGGCGGACCGAAAACGCCACGCCGAGTTGCCGGCAGACCTCACCGATGACCCTGGTGCTGACCCCCTCGAGGATGCGCTGGTCGGCCGGGGGCGACGCCACGGTCCCGTCGTGCACGGCGAAGAGGGTGCTCACGGCGCCCTCGTTCACGAACCCGTCCTGCCCGACGAAAATGGCCTCCTCGGCGCCCCGCGCCAGGGCTTCCTTCCGAGCCAGCACCGCCGGCAGCAGCATGACGGTCTTGAGGTCCCGCCGCTGCCACCGAGGATCGGGGAAGGTGACGGCGGCGATGCCGCGGGCGATCTCGGCCGGTTTCGGGAAGGCATAGGCTCGCAGGTAGGCGAAGAAGAACGGCGCCGGGGTCTCTGCTGGCACGTGGGAGCGCGGGGCGGTCCCGCCCGTGACCTGCGCGTAGAGTATGGCGGCGGAGTGAGGCTCCCTGCGGTGGAGCTCCGCGATCATTGCCCTCCATTCCGAAACCTCGGGGACACCCGCTGCAAGGCCGATCTCCCGGGCTCCGTTGCGCATCCTCTCGACGTGGTCCGAGAGGCGGAAAGGCTCGCCGCGGACGACCGCGATCACCTCGTAGAGGCTTTCTCCGAACTGCAGGCCCCGGTCCTCGAGCGGCACGCGGGCCTCGGCGAACGCCACGAGCCGACCGCCGCACCAGGCCCAGGCAGGAGTGGGCGCTCGAGTCACCATCGCGCAAGTGTACCCGCCCCCGCGACCTTCGGACCCGGATGGCCAGGTACCGGCAGCTGGGCTATCCTGCCGCCTCGGAGGTTGGCATGAGCGGCGTCTTCAAGGCCTACGACATCCGCGGTGTCTACCCGGGTGAGCTCGACGAGAAGCTCGCCTACGCGGTCGGCTTCCACTTCCGCGCGATCCTGGACGCGGAGGACATCGCGAGAGGGGAGCGCGTCGTGGTCAGCCACGACATGCGGTCGTCCTCACCTCCGATGGCGGACGCACTCTGCGAAGGGCTGCGCGCCGCAGGCCTCTCCGTCGTCCACATCGGCCTCGCCACGACACCGATGAACTACTTCGCGATCGGGCATCTCGCGACCTCGGGCGGCATTCAAGTCACGGCCAGCCACAACCCGGCACAGTACAGCGGCCTCAAGCTGTCGCGGCGGGACGCCATCCCGGTCAGCAGCGACACCGGGATCGCCACGCTCGAAACGCTGGTGCGCGAGCAGCCGGTCGCCCCGTCGCCGGCCCGGGCACCGATCGAGCGCCTCGACATCTGGGCCGCGTACCGCGAGCACGTGCTCTCCTTCGTGCGCGGGCGGGAGCCTCGGCTGAAGGTGGCGGTGGACGTGGCCAACGGGATGGCAACGCTCTACCGGGGCTTGCTCGAGGAGCTGAACCTCGACCTGGTCCCACTCTTCTTCGGGCTCGACGGGAGCTTCCCCAACCACGAGGCCAACCCGCTCAAGCCGGAGAACCTGCGCGACCTGCAGAACGCGGTGCGCGAGAAGGGCTGCGCCCTTGGAATCGCCTTCGACGGGGACGCCGACCGCGCGATCCTGGTCGACGACCGGTGGGAGATCGTGGGTGCGGACATGGTGACCGCGCTGCTCGCCAGGCCGATACTCGAGCGCTATCCCGGGGCCGCGATCGTGTACGACATCCGCTCCTCCTGGGTGACGCGCGAGGAGATCCTTGCGGCCGGTGGAAAGCCGATGCGCGAGCGGGTCGGGCACTCTTTCATGAAGGCCACGATGCGACGCATCGACAGCCCGTTCGGGGGCGAGCTTGCCGGGCACTTCTACTACCGCGAGAACTACTTCGCCGACTCCTCCCTGATCACGGCAATTGAGGTGCTGAACGTCCTGCGGCGGGCCGGCAAGCCTCTCTCCGAGCTCCTGGCGCCGCTGCGCCGCTACGCCTGCACCGGCGAGGTCAACTTCCACGTCGAGGACAAGGCGGGCATGATCCGCACCCTTGCCAAGGTGTTCCACGATGGTGCCATCGACTACCTTGACGGCATCAGTGTCGAGTATCCGGACTGGTGGTTCAACGTCCGCCCCTCCAACACCGAGCCGCTCCTGCGACTGGTGATGGAGGCGCGCACACGCGAGCTTCTCGAGCGGGGGAAGGAGCGTGTGCTCGCCATTTTGGGGCGTCCCGAGGCTGACGACAGCAGACCCTAGGAGCGAAAGCCGACGAGCATCCTCGGCGCCCGGGATCGCCTGCGCTAACATGCTTTTGTGCCTCAGCGGCTCGACCCCGAGGTGGTGGCGGTCCTGGAGCTCCTGGACTCCGGCGGGGAACCCGGCGAAGGGGAGTTGACCCGACTGCTCCGCCGGCCGAGCTGCCCCGGCGTTCTCGTCGAGCGGCTGGCCAAGTGCAGCTGGGTCCTGACCTCACGCCGCGTTCTGCAGCTCGTGGTCAGGCACCCTCGCTGCCCGCGGCACTTCGCCTGGGATGCGCTCCCGAGGCTCGGCTGGCACGACCTCCTGAAGGTCGGTCGCGACCCCCGCACCTCGCCGGCGATCAGGAAGCAGTCCGAGCGCAAGCTCGTCGAGCGAATCGTCAACCTCACGCTTGGCGAGCGCACCGCGCTGGCCAGGCTGGCGCCCAAGGGGATCGTCGGCGCTCTGCTCACGGACAAGCAGCCGCTGTGCGTCGAGGCGCTGCTTTCCAACCCGCAGTTCACGGAGACGGCGGCGCTGCGCCTCCTGAACTCGAACCGAAACCCGGAGTGCGTGCTCGCGCTCCTCCGCCACCCGGTATGGGGAAGGAGGCCGGAGGTCCTGCGGGCCGCCGTGCGCAGCAACAAAGTCCCACTGGGAGTCGCCCTCGGACTCCTGGCGCTGCTCTCCGAGACCGAGATCGCAGGGGTCGCGGCGTCGGCCGAAATTGACGGCCAGTTACGGGACGCCGCCAGTCGCCTGCTTCGCCAGCGCAAGTCGGAGACCGGTGCGCAGAGCAACTCTGCCCCCTCTTGAACTCCGCCTCACAAGCCTTAAACTGCGAGCAGATGAGCCCACCCGCGAAGACCACACCGCGAGAGTTCGGTGAGGCGCTGAAGAGCACTCGGTCAGCCGCGGGCATCGCGCTGGAAACAATCGCGGATCGGACCAAGATCTCGTTGCGGACGCTCGTCGCCCTGGAGGCGGGCGAGTTCGCGAGGCTCCCCAATCGGGTCTTCGCACGCATGTTCCTCCGGCAATACCTGGAGCTCCTGGGCCGGTCCTCGGACGACTGGATGCCCGCCTTCGAGGCGGCTTGGCAGAGATTCGAGGAGTCCAGAAAGCCCACGCCCGTGTACGCTCCGGTGCCGATCAGGAAGAGGCGTGTCGGCCCCTGGGTGGTCGGGCTGGGCCTCGTGGCGATAGGCGTTGCGGGCGTCCTGCTCATCGAGGAGAGGTCGA
>JALHTD010000360.1 GCA_022865555.1 Thermoanaerobaculaceae bacterium
AAGGCCGGCGACATCGACACCGCCGTCATCACGCTCCGCCTCGCGAACGGCGCCCTGGGCGTGATCGACTGCAGCCGCCAGACCAACTACGGCTACGACCAGAGGTTCGAGGTGTTCGGCTCGAAGGGCAGCATCGTCGTCGAGAACACCACCCCGACAACGGTGGTCTCCAGTTCGAAAGGCGGCGTTGTTGGCGACAAGCCCCACGAGACGTTCGTGGAGCGGTACCGGGAGGCGTTCATTGCCGAGGTCGCAGCGTTCGTGGCGAGCGTGCGCGAGGGGTTGCCGGTTCGCGTGGGCGCCGAGGACGCGGTGGCGGCGGTCAAGGCGGCCGGCGCGGCCAGGACGTCGCACCTGGAGCACCGGCCGGTCCGGCTTTCGGAAGACATGAAGGCGACCAGCGGAGGGCAACGGCAATGAGAGTGATCACCGCGGGGATTCTGGGAGCCGGAAGGATCGGAAAGATTCACGCGAACAATCTCATGGCGATGGCGGGTGTGAGGCTGAAGGCGATCGCCGACCCGTTCGCAGACTTCAAGGAGTGGCCCGGGGCGGCAATCGCCACGAGCAAGAACCCCGAGGATGTGTTGAAGGACCGCGAGATTGAGGCCGTTCTCGTGTGCTCGCCGACGCCGAGCCACGCTGATTTCACCGACGCCGCGGCGCGAGCCGGCAAGCACGTGTTCTGCGAGAAGCCCATCGCCGTCGATCCGGAGCGCGTTCGCACCACGCTCGAGACGATGAAGCGTAGCGGCGTGAAGCTCCAGGAGGGTTTCAACCGGCGCTTCGATCCCACCTTCGCCAGGGTCCGGCGGGCGGTGGCCGACGGCGAGGTCGGAGACGTCCAGTTGGTCAGGATCACGGCGCGCGACCCGGCCGCACCGCCGATCGAGTACGTCAAGTCCTCGGGCGGGATGTTCGCTGACATGACGATCCACGACTTCGATATGGTGCGGTTCCTCTCGGGGAGCGAGGTCGAGGAGGTACACGCGTACGGAGCCGTTCTCGTGGATCCCGCGATCGGGTTGGCTGGGGACATCGACACCGCCGTGATCTCGATGCGCCTCTCGAACGGCGCGCTCGCGGTGATCGAGAACAGCCGCCAGGCGGTGTTCGGCTACGACCAGCGCATCGAGGTGTTCGGTTCGAAGGGCGGGATCGAGGCGTTTAACGAGACGCCAGCGCGGACGGTTCTCCGCAGCGGCGCGGGCGTGCGCCACGAGAAGCCGCTCTACTTCTTCCTGGAGCGCTATCAACGCTCATTTGTGATCGAGCTCGAGGCTTTCTTCGCCAGCATCCGCGGGGACAGGGAACCCCCGGCAGGGGGCAACGACGGCCTGATGGCACTGCTCGTCGTCCTGGCAGCCAAGCAGTCGTTGATCGAGAACCGGCCGGTCCGGGTGGAAAAACTGGCGTCCCCCGGGCACAAGAAGGGCTAATGAGCCTGCTGAGCTTCTTCTCGACGGGTCCGGACAGACCGCTGCTGACAAATTCGGCGGAGGTCGACCGGCTCTACAAGCGGCACCGGCTGCGCATCATGCTGGCGATCACCGTGGGCTACGGCTTTGTCTACACCTGCCGGCTGGCACTTTCGGTGGTCAAGAAACCTCTCATCGATGGCGGCATCTTCTCGGCGGAGCAACTCGGCATCATCGGATCCGCGCTGTTCTACACGTATGCGGTCGGCAAGCTCTCGAACGGGTTCCTGGCCGACCACGCCAACCTGCGGGTTTTCTTTGCGACCGGGGTGCTTGTCTCTGCGGCGATCAACATCGGCATGGGGTTCTCGACCGTGCTCTGGCTGTCGGTGCTCCTGTGGGCGCTCAACGGCTGGTTCCAGGCGTTCGGCGCGCCGGCCGGTGCGGTTGCGCTGGCGCAGTGGTTCTCGAACCGGGAGCGTGGCCGGATGTACGGTCTCTGGAGCACCGCTCACGCGATCGGCGAGGGATTGACGTTCCTCGGGGTCGCCGTGGTCGTCACGGTCTGGGGCTGGAGGGCCGGTTACTGGGTGCCGGGGCTGCTCTGCCTCCTGGTGGCGATCGGCATCTACCTGATGCTCCAGGACCGGCCGCAGACCCTCGGCCTGCCCCCGGTCGCCGACTGGAAGAACGACCACTGGAGCGGAGAGAAGGCCGACGAAGGGAAGAAGGGCGGCATCTGGGCCAGCCAGCGGTCGATCCTGAAGCTGCCGGCCATCTGGGTGCTGGCGCTCGCGAGCGCGTCGATCTACGTCACGCGGTACGCGATCAACAGTTGGGGGATTCTCTACCTGCAGGAGGCCAAGGGTTACTCCCTGCTCCTGGCCGGCAGCATGCTCACGGCCAACACGGTGACCGGCATCCTGGGCGCCATTGCCTTCGGCTTCGCGTCGGACAAATTCTTCAAGGCGCGCAGGCCACCGGTCAATCTCATCTTCGGCGTCGTCGAGCTCGCCGGCCTGCTCCTGATCTTCTTCGGCCCGCCGGGAAAGCCGGCGGTCATGATGGTGGCCTTCCTGCTGTATGGGTTCGGGCTCACCGGCCTCGTGACATCCCTCGGTGGGTTGTTCGCAATAGATATCGCCCCCAAGAAGGCGGCCGGTGCGGCGATGGGCCTCATAGGCGTCTTCTCCTACGTGGGCGCGGCCACGCAGGAGCGCATCAGCGGCCATCTGATCCAGCGCGGAATGGTCATGGTGGATGGGGTCCGGCACTACGACTTCTCGACTGCGATCTGGTTCTGGGTGGCTTCGTCGGTAGTCTCGCTGATCCTTGCAACGACGCTGTGGCGAGTCCGGCTGAGGGACTGAGAAGGGCGGCGAAAAGATGAAAGAGCGCTATGACGTCGCCACGATCGGCAACTACACCAAGGACACAATCGTGACGTCCGCCGGCACCCGGCACGTCGATGGGGGCGGCTTCAACTACGCCGCCTTTGCAGCGGCTGCACTGGGGCTCAAGGTGGCGGCGATCACGCGGCTTTCGGCCGAGGACATGCACGTCGTGGAGGCACTCGAGGGCGCGGGCATCACTGTGTTCGCCGAGAAGACCGCTTCATCGACGCTGATGCGGCTGGAGTACCCGACCGCGAACGTCGACGAGAGGATCCTCACTGTGGCAGCGACGGCGGGCTCGTTCACAACGGATCAGGTTGCGGGCGTCGAGGCCCGCGCGTTCGTGATCAGCCCGTCGATTCGCGGCGAGGTGCCTCTCAAGGTGATTCAGGAACTCAGGAAGAAGGAGACAACGATCAGCGCAGACGCGCAGGGGTTCGTGCGCATCCGGGACGCTGACGGCAGGTTGCACCACCGGGAGTGGCCGGAGATGAGCCAGGTGCTCCGGCTCGTGGACATTCTGAAAGCGGACGCGGTGGAGGCGGAGTCGCTCACCGGCGAAGCCGACCGGAGGCGCGCGGCGAGCATGCTTGCCGGCTTTGGACCGCGGGAGATAGTCCTGACCCACAGGAACGGGCTGCTCGTTCTGGCGGCCGGGAAGTTCTATGAGGCCGAGTTCCACTCGAAGTCCCTCGTGGGTCGTAGTGGGCGAGGCGATTCCTGTCTCGGGTCATATGTGGCGGCGAGGCTAAGCGCTCGGCCGGGCGAGGCCACGCTCTGGGCGGCGGCGTTGACCAGCCTCAAGATGGAAGCTCAGGGCCCGATTCGCAAATCACGAGGGGAGATCGAAGAATTCATGCGGAGGACGTACGGCACAGCGTGAGGGCAACGCCATGACCGACGTGAGAATGGCCGTCATCGGGGTAGGCCGCATCGGGCTGACCCACGCGGAGACGGTTGCACACCGCACGCATGGCGCGCGCCTGGTAGCAGTCACCACGTCGAGCGCCAAGCGGGCGGCCGAGGTGCGCCGGCGGTGCGGTGACATGGCCGTCTACCCGACCCTCGACCGGTTGCTGGAGGCGGGAGAGGTTGATGCCGTGGTGATCGCGAGCAGCACGTCGGCGCATGTCGAGAACGTGGAGCGGTGTGCTGCTGCCGGGATCCACATGCTCTGTGAGAAACCGTTGGCCCTGGACCTGGAAGGGTGCGACCGGGCGATCGCCGCGGCGGAGGCTGCCGGCGTGAAGCTGATGGTCGGCCACATGCAACGCTTCGACAGCGGGTACGTCGAGGCTAAGCGGTTTATCCAAGCTGGCGCAATCGGCGTGCCGGTCATTGTGCGGGCGATCAGCGGCGACATGGACCCGCCACCGGCGAGCTTCGCCGATCTGTCGGTCAGCGGTGGCCTGCTCCTCGACTCGATGTACCACGACTTCTACCTGTCACGGTGGTTGATGGTGGACGAGATCGTCCGCGTCTATACCGAAGCGGGCGCGCTGATCGATGAAGGCGTGCGATCGGTGGGCGACGTGGACAACGCCGTGGTCTCTGCCCGGTTTGCCGGGGGTGCCCTGGGCACCATGACCGCCAGCCGTGTCACCAGGTACGGCTGCGACCTCCGCACCGAGGTGATCGGGGACGAGGGGGCTGTTCAGGTGGGGTACTTTCGCCAGACGCCTGTGCGCCTGCTGGACCGCAAGGGCGTCCATCACGACACGCCCCAAAGCACCCCTGACCGAATGGGCGAGGCGTTGGTGCGGGAGCTGCAGGCGTTCGTGGACTGCGTGCGCGACGACACCGATCCCCCTGTGAGTACTGAGGACGCTCGGGTGACGGTGGCCGTCAGCCTGGCTGCCACCCGGTCGATCCGGGAGGGCAGACCCGTGGACGTCGAGGTGGGCCGTCCCGAAACAATGGCAAGAAGGAAGAGCGGGCTTCCGTGTTCGGACGGAGGCCGTCAGAGGAGAGACAAAAAGGTGTGAACGATTCTTGAACTTCGGCTCGTACGACTGAAAGGAGATTCGGAAATGGCAGACAACCCAGAAACACCAACGCTGCTCAAAACCGACCAGCCAGACCTGTTCTTCGAGGACAACACGGTCGGTCGCTGCAAGAAGGCGGTGTGGGATGCGAGCGACAAGGAAGTGGACGCCATCCTTGCCGAGTACGGCATCCCATCACCGTGCGAGTGGGGCAAGCCGGGCTCCTACATCCAGACAACGGTTCGCCATCAGGTTGAGGCCAACCGGAAGAAGAACGACATCGTGTTCATCCCGGTCGGGTGCACGGAGATGCACGGCAGGCACCTCCCGAGTGCGTCCGACACCCTCTACGTCAGCCAGATCCTGGAGGGGCTGCGGCGGTACACGGCGAAGCGGGGCGCGGCGTGCGCGCTGGCGCTGCCGCCGCTGAACTACGGCTCGCACCCCTACCACCACCTGGGCATGGCCGGCACGGTGATCGTTCGCGAGAACGTCGCGCGCGAGCTGATGATCGACGTCATGCTGGGGCTGTGGAACGACGGTTTCAGGAAGCAGGTCATCATCAACAACCACGGGCACCTCTGGATGCTGGAGTCGGCGATCCAGCAATTCCAGAAGCGCTACCAACTCCCGGGGATCTTCCGCGTGCTCGACTGGCACCGGGGGGTGCGCGAGTTCTTCCGGACCACCGAGAAGGGCGGCAAGCTTGACACCAACTTCGTGCACGCGGACGAGTCGGAGACGTCGCTCGGGCTGCTGCTCCATCCGGACATGGTGGACATGAAGTACGCCGTGGACACCAAGGGCAAGAGCTACCTGCCGGACGGGCACTTCGACAAGTCGGTGGACCCGTTCGGCCGGCCCAGTCGCTGGTCGGAGGGTGAGGGTCACTTCGCGATCGAGATTGTGGCCACGCCGGAAGGCGTTGTCGGCAAGTCCACCCACGGCGCGGCCGTCAAGGCCAAGCGCCCCGTGGCGGCAATCCTGCGCTACCTGACGCTGCTCAACGATCAAATCCTCGAGGCGTTCCCGGCCGGAAAGGTCCCGCCTGTCGAGGAGGTGACGCTGCGGACCGCCAAGGACATGGAGCCGTACCTTCGCGAACCGATGAGCCCCGGCTGGAAGCCCGTGTACAGTTTGCCCGTGATCGGTCAGGGTTTCGACCAGTGATGAAGCTCGGCGTCGTGCTCTCGACCCACGCCGCGAGTTTCGACGCGGTGGCGTTCAAGGGCGACCTGGAGGTGAACGTCGCCAAGATCGCGGGGTGGGGGTACGACGGTGTCGAGCTCGCGATCCGCGACCCACGCCTGGTGGATGCGGGTGAGCTGCAACGTGTCGTGGGCGGGCACGGGATGGCCGTGCCCGCGATCGGCACCGGGCAGGCGTGGGGCGAGGAGAAGCTGTCGTTCACCAGCGACAACGCCGCGGTTCGGGAGGCTGCCATCGAGCGGATCAAGAGCCACATCCCGCTGGCAGCGCGCCTCGACGCGGTCATCATCGTCGGGCTGATCCGGGGGATCACACCTCCGGGGCAGACTCACGAACGGTCGATGGAGTACCTCGTGGAGGCGATCAGGGAGTGTGCGGCTGCGGCCGCTGGAACCGGGGTGAGGTTCGCGCTCGAGCCGCTCAACCGGTACGAGACCGATCTCGTGCACACGGTCGCGGAGGGTTTGGATCTCGTGGAGCGGATCGGTGCCGACAACTTCGGGCTGCTGCTGGACACCTTCCACATGAACATCGAGGAACCGGTGATCGATGACAGTATCCGGGCGTGCGGCGACCGCATCTTCCACTTCCACGTGGCCGACTCCAACCGGTGGTATCCGGGTGCCGGCCACCTCGATTTCAGGGCGATTCTGGGCACGCTCGCAGCCACCGGCTACCAAGGCTTCATCTCCGGGGAGTTCAAGCCGCTGCCGGATGCCGACGCGGCAGCGCAGCGGAGCATCGCCTACCTGAGGAGGCTCTGAGGAGGACGGTTGCGGTCGGCCCGCGACCGGGAAGGGGAGACGGAACTGAAAGCAAGCCTTGAGGTGCTGCGCGGCTTGAGGGTGTGTCCACGCTCGATGGTGGAGGTGGCGGGGACGACGATTTGCCTCGCGGCGCGCGAGGACGGCCGATCCAAGGTGCTGGTGGTCCATGGTGAGGATCGTGGGTTCGAGGGCACACGGACCGAACCGGGTGGGCGACTTCTGTGCCCCTTGACCCGCGGCAACGCCGCGGCGCTGCGCGCACTGCTGCCGTGGCTTCGCCCCGTTCCGCTCGGCCTGAAGACCTCGGTCGGCTTCGGGGATCGCCTGGGGCTGGCGACACCCGGGCACGCGCGTGCGATCCGCCAGTTCGCCGGCGGTGAGGGGAGGATCGGCGCGGTGTTCGCCCAGCAGTCGGTGCGCGAGAACGCCCGCACCGGCCGGACACCGCAAGAGGTGCTGGACGACGCCACCTGGGGTGTTTTCGAGGAGGGTTGGCGGGAGCCCTGGGGCGCGGATGCCGACCACCTCAAGACACCCGTAGACGTGGACGCCTTTGCCGCCGCCGGGTACACGTTCTTCACGATCGATCCTGGCGCCCACGTCGATGACGAGGCGGGTGGCCTTTCGCCCGCAGCCCTCGAGGCGAAGGTGTCGGCGTTACCGTGGGGGGTACTCGAGGACACCGTCGGTGACCTGCAACGGCGGTACCTCGCGGCACCGGTAGACCTCGAGGGGTCGTCGCTGACGATCGAGGCAGCGCAACTCTGGCGTGCGGCGGTCAAGTACGGCCGCGCCGTCGCCCACACCGTGGCAATGTACCGGCACATCGTGTTCAGGCTCGGCGAACGCCCGTTCGACCTCGAGGTGTCGGTGGACGAGACCTCGAGCCCCACGACGGTCGCGGAGCACGTCTACATCGCCGGGGAGCTGCGGCGGCTCGGCGTGCGCTGGGTGAGCCTCGCTCCCCGCTTCGTGGGGCGTTTCGAGAAGGGCGTGGACTACATCGGGGATCTGGGCGGCCTCTCGGCCGAGTTCGCGCGGCACGCCGCGGTTTCCCGGGTGTTCGGGCCGTATAAGCTGAGCCTCCACTCGGGCTCGGACAAGTTCAGCGTCTATCCGATCGCCGCGCGGCTCACGGATGGATCGGCCATCGGTCTGGCCGGGTCGCTGGTGCACGTGAAGACCGCCGGTACGAGCTACCTCGAGGCCCTTCGGGCAACGGCGTGCGTGGACCCGGAGCTGTTCCGGGAGATCCTGGCGCTGGCCAGGGAACGGTACGAGATCGACCGGGCGACCTACCACGTGTCGGCCGATCTCGCCAGGGTCCCGGGAGGCGATGCGTTGACGGATGGGGAGCTGCCGCTCCTGCTGGAGCAGTTCGACGCACGGCAGGTGCTGCACGTGACGTTCGGCTCGGTGCTGGACAGGTTCGGGCAGCGGCTTCGGGAAACGCTGGAGAGAAACGAGGAGATCTACGCGGCTGTCCTGGAGGCACATTTCAGGCGGCATCTGGCCCCGTTGATGGACTGAAGTCTTCGGGCGCTC
>JALHTD010000361.1 GCA_022865555.1 Thermoanaerobaculaceae bacterium
CCAGCATCGGGTCGAGCAGGAAGACGTAGGCATCCGAGAGGTCGGTTGGCACCTTCTCGTAGTAGCGGCGGGCGATTGCGGTCCTCTCGTCGCGCTCGAGGCCGAAGTACCCGACCTGCGCCGAGGGAACGAGGTCGAGGAACGCCCCCAGCATGCCGAGACCCGCGCGAAGCACCGGCACCGCCACCACTCGCGCCGCGAGCCTGCGCACCGCGGCCGTCTCCATGGGGGTCTCGACCGTGCCCTCGACCGAGGGGAGGTCGCGGGTGGCCTCGGCGGTCAGCAGCAGGCTGACGCGGTGCGCCAGCATGCGAAAGTCGTCACACGGGGTGTCCCGGTCTCGCAGGCGCGCCATCGTCTCCTGCAGCAGCGGGTGGTCCAGCACGTGGATCCCCATGGGACCGGACGATAGCACGCGGCGCGGGTTCGGGGCCCGTCGTGCGGTGTCTCTGGGTACCGGCGGAATAATTCCGTTCGGGTTGAGCGGTACTATCTCCCGGGGAGCGACCATGGAGCATCGGGAAACGGGCAACTCATCGCACGGACAGGCGGGGGAGAAGAGAGTCCTCGGCATCGACCCGGTGTGCGGGATGAAGGTGTTCGAGAAGCCCAACGTCCCCCGGCGCGACTACAAGGGAAAGACCTACTACTTCTGCAACCCCGGCTGCGCGGCCAAGTTCGAGGCGGACCCAGAGTGGTTCCTCCAGGCCCCCGGCAGCGAGCCGATGCACCCGCCTGCCCCCGTGCCCGCCACCGGCGGCGAGGACGTCCGGTACACGTGCCCGATGCACCCCGAGGTGCGCCGGAAGGGACCGGGCGCCTGCCCGACCTGCGGCATGGCTCTGGAGCCCGTCGAGCCGATCGTCACAGAGGCGCCCAACCCGGAGCTCACGGACATGACCAGGCGGTTCTGGGTGAGCGCCGCCCTGACCGTTCCGCTGCTCCTCATCGCGATGGGCGGCATGGTCCCCTCGCTTCAACACGCGCTGTCCGGGAGGTGGGTCGCCTGGCTGCAGCTCGGGCTCGCCACGCCCGTGGTGCTCTGGGGCGGGTGGCCGTTCCTCGTGCGCGGCTGGCGCTCGATCGCGTACCGCAGCTTGAACATGTTCACGCTGATCGCGATCGGCACCGGCACCGCCTACCTCTACAGCGTCGTCGCCACGCTGTTCCCCGACATTTTCCCCGACTCGTTCCGGATGGAGGGGAACGTTGCGGTCTACTTCGAGGCCGCCGCCGCGATCACGGCCCTGGTGCTGCTGGGCCAGGTCCTGGAGCTGCGAGCCCGCGCGCGCACGGGCAACGCGATCCGCGCCCGCCTCGGCCTGGCACCCAAGACCGCACGCCTGATCCTGCCGAGCGGCAGCGAGCACGACATCCCCCTGGACCAGGTCAAACCCGGCGACCGCCTGCGCGTGCGCCCCGGGGAGAAGGTGCCGGTGGACGGGGTCGTCGTGGAGGGCTCGAGCTCGGTGGATGAGTCCATGCTGACCGGCGAGCCGATCCCGGTCGAGAAGACACCTGGCAGCAAGGTCACCGGCGCCACCGTGAACGGCACCGGCGGCTTCGTGATGCGGGCCGAGCGCGTGGGGTCCGACACGCTGCTCGCCCACATCGTCAGGATGGTCTCCGAGGCGCAGCGCCTCGGCGCGCGGGGACAACTCACCCGGCGTGACGCCCAACTCCGCGAGGAGCCGCTCGTTGCCCAGCGCCGCGCTGCGGCCGGCGACCTTGCCGACCACCCCCTTGCCGGGGAGCGTGCGGAACTCGGCGCTGGCCGTCATGGTGACCCCCTGGTGCATCGCACCGGAGAGGATCGCGGAGGCGAGCGGGTGCTCGGAGCCCTTCTCGAGGGAGGCCGCGACGGACAACAGCTCGTCCTCGGTGTGCTCGCCCCGGGGGACCAGCGCGGTGAGACGCGGCCTGCCCTCGGTCAGTGTGCCGGTCTTGTCCACCACCAGGGTGTCGATCCGCTCGAACATCTCGAGCGCCTCGGCGTTGCGTATCAGCACGCCCGAGGTGGCGCCCCGCCCGACGCCAACCATGACCGACATCGGGGTCGCGAGTCCGAGGGCGCACGGGCAGGCGATGATCAGCACCGCCACCGCGTTGACCAGAGCGTGGGCCAGGCGCGGCTCGGGGCCGAATGCCGCCCACACCACGAAAGTCACGACCGCGATCGCGACCACCGCCGGGACGAACACGGCCGACACCC
>JALHTD010000362.1 GCA_022865555.1 Thermoanaerobaculaceae bacterium
GTTCGTGCCCGCCAGCGAGACGCTGGCGTTGGCCAGCGCCCCACCCGCCGGGCCGCTCACGGTCCCGACGATGACGCCGTGGCCGGTCTGCGCCCGGGCGAGCCCGGAAAACAGGGCGAGCCCGGCAATCAAAAGCACGATCATCCAACTTCGGTTCTTGTGTAAGGACGCCATTCTTCCCTCCTTGTAGGGTGGTTCTGGCCGTTGCTCGGTGGATTCCGCTCACCTCACTGTCGTTTCACGGCTCGACTATGGAACGTTCCAACACCGCCGGTAGCGAATTCCCCCTCCTTCCCCGTACCCAAACCGCATCCTGCGGCGGCGGTGGCGTCCTCTGGAACGTTCCAGGTTGAGGAGCAATAACGAACGCGCTATGATTCGGAGCGTTCCAAAAAGGAATCTAATGCCAAGACGAAACGTTGTCAAGCCTGCCCCGTCGCAACCCGAGCCCACGATTCTGGACGTGGCGCGCAAGGCGCGGGTCTCCAAGTCCCTCGTCTCGATGGTGATCCGCGGCGAGGAGGGCGTCAGCCCCAAGAACCGCGAGGCTGTCCTGCAGGCGATCGAGGAGCTCAACTACCGCCCGAACGTGATCGCCCGGAGCCTCGTGCAGCGCCGGACCAGGATCCTCGGCGTGATGATCTCCGACCTCCGCAACCCGTTT
The DNA here is from genome assembly GCA_022865555.1 of Thermoanaerobaculaceae bacterium. Classification (GTDB taxonomy): domain Bacteria; phylum Acidobacteriota; class Thermoanaerobaculia; order Thermoanaerobaculales; family Thermoanaerobaculaceae; genus RBG-13-68-16. Next base: position 665 of record JALHTD010000362.1, read on the forward strand.
TTCGGCGACGTGGTGTCCGGGATCCAGATGCGGGCAGAGGATCTGGGCTATCGGGTCCTGTTCAACACCGGCGAGCGGGTGCCCAATCTCGAGGAGGCGGCGATCGAGAGCCTGCTCGAGCTGCGGGTCGACGGCCTAATCCTGGCGGCCCCCCGGGTCGACGATACGGTCATCGAGCGTGCCTGCCGTGTGGTGCCCGTCGTGGTCCTCAACCGCGACACCTCCGCCACCTGCAGCGACAGCGTCACCAACGACAACCTGGCCGGCGCCCGCCTCGCGGTCGAGCACTGCGCGAACCTGGGCCACACGCGCATCGCGCACATCGACGGCGGCAGCGGCGCCGGAGCGGGCGTCCGCCGCGAGGGCTATCTCCGAGCCATGCGCCAATTGGGCCTGGAGGACTCGATCGTCACCGTCGAGGGCGCCTTCACCGAGAACGGCGGCTACCTCGGAGCTCGCGAGCTGCTCAGCCGCTCCCCCCTGCCGACCGCCATCTTTGCCGCCAACGACATCTGCGCCATCGGCGCCATGAAGGCCCTTGAGGAAGCCGGCCTGCGCACCCCCGCAGACGTCTCGGTCGTCGGCTACGACAACACCTCGCTGGCGACGCTCCCTCAGATCTCGCTCACCAGCGTCCAGCAGTTCGGCGCGGACATCGGCCGGCTCGGACTCGAGTGTATCTTCGAGCGCATCGAGGGGAAGCGGTCCACGCCCCGGCACGAGGTGGTCGCCCCGACGCTGGTCGTGCGCGCCTCCACCGGGCCGCCCCCCGCGAAACCGAAAGCACTCCGCTGAGGCGATCCGCCCGCCCCTGTGAGGCTCCACCCGGGTAAGGCAACTGGAGCTACCCCGACTCTGGAAATGCCGACGGCGCCTGGCCGAGGGCGAGCTGCATAATCCGCTCCTGCGTGGCCTCGGCTCGGTTGAGGACCCCCTGCAGCGCGCCCTCGTGCAACACGGCCACGCGGTCCGCCAGGCCGAGCAGCTCGGGCATCTCGCTCGAGATCAGCAGCACGGCGA
>JALHTD010000363.1 GCA_022865555.1 Thermoanaerobaculaceae bacterium
CGTGCGTGGACCCGGAGCTGTTCCGGGAGATCCTGGCGCTGGCCAGGGAACGGTACGAGATCGACCGGGCGACCTACCACGTGTCGGCCGATCTCGCCAAGGTCGCAGGAGGCGATGCGTTGACGGATGGGGAGCTGCCGCTCCTGCTCGAGCAGTTCGACGCGCGGCAGGTCCTCCACGTGACCTTCGGCTCGGTGCTGGACAGGTTCGGGCGGCGGCTTCGGGAAACGCTGGAGAGAAACGAGGAGATCTACGCGGCTGTCCTGGAGGCACATTTCAGGCGGCATCTGGCCCCGTTGATGGACTGAAGTCTTCGGGCGCTCTGTCGAGGTCGGCAGGTCCGAGAGGGTTGGCTGGAGGGAACAGAGGTGGATACCAAGACAGTGGCGGGCTGGTACGACCTTGAGAAGCGCACCGTGGCGCTGAGCGGCGGCGCCGGCGTCCTGGGCGGTGAAATCGCGGTCGCGCTGGTCGCGTGCGGCGCCAACGTTGCGATCCTCGACCAGGAGCCTGCAGGCGTAGACCGCTTTTGGGATCGCCTCGACCGCGGAAGGGGCCGCGCGATCGTCGTCCAGTGTGACGTTCTGAAGCGCGAGTCTCTGGCTGCGGCGGAGCGGAGGATCCTCGAGGAGCTCGGTCCTGTGGACACCCTGGTCAATGCGGCGGGGGGCAACAGCCCCTCGGCCACGACCGGGCCGGGCCACGCGTTCTTCGATCTTCCGGAAGAAGCACTCCGATTCGTTCTTGACGTCAACGTGCTCGGGACGGTGCTGCCCTGCCAGATGTTCGGTCGCGGGATGGCCGAGGGCAAGCGCGGCGTGATCCTCAACGTGTGCTCGATGAACGCGTTCAGGCCTCTGACCCGGATCCCCGCATACTCGGCGGCCAAGGCGGCGGTGGCCAACTTCACGCAGTGGCTGGCGGTCCACATGGCGCAGGAGTACTCGGGGGAGATCCGGGTCAACGCGATAGCCCCCGGCTTCTTCCTCACCGAGCAGAACCGTTTTCTTCTCACCGACGAGACGAGCGGAAAGCCGACCCCTCGTGGAGCCACGATCATTCAGCACACTCCGATGGGGCGGTTCGGACAGCCGGAGGACCTGCTGGGCACGGTGCTGTGGCTGCTGTCCCCCGCGTCCTCGTTCGTGACCGGCGTGGTCGTGCCGGTGGACGGGGGGTTCTCGGCGTTCAGCGGGGTGTGAGAGGAGGTGGAGATGAGCACCTATCCGGCAGCGGCCCGCGTGTTGGCAGAACTGGAGCCCCAGCATCGGTTCTTCGTGGGCATCGACTCCGACGGGTGTGCCTTCGACACGATGGAGGTGAAGCACAAGGAGTGCTTCATCCCCAACATCATCAAGCACTGGGGGCTGCAGCCGGTTGCGAAGTACGCGCGAGAGGCGGCGGAGTTCGTCAACCTCTACTCCAGGTGGCGCGGCATCAACCGATGGCCGGCGCTGGTAATGGTTTTCGACCTGCTGCGCGAGCGCCCGGAGGTGCAGGGGCGCAAGTTCGAGCCGCCGCGGGCCCCGAAGCTGAGAGAGTTCATCGCCGACGAGGGCTTCGCCAAGAGCAACGACGGGCTAATGACATATATGGCCCGGTGCCCGGATCCGGAGCTCGAGACGGCACTGGCGTGGACGACCGGGGTCAACGAGGCGGTTGCGGAGATGGTCCACGGGGTGCCCCCCTTCCCCTGGGTCAGGGAGAGCCTGCGGGCCCTGGCCGACAAGGCCGACATGATCGTGGTGTCGGCCACCCCGGTGGAGGCGCTGGCGAAAGAGTGGAAGGAGCACGACCTGGCCCGATTCGTCCGGGCGATCGCTGGGCAGGAGATGGGCAAGAAGTCGCTGCACCTGGAGCTGGCGGCCGGCGGCAAGTACGCGTCCGAGCACGTCCTCATGATCGGGGACGCCCCGGAGGACATGAAGTCGGCGCGGGCCGTGAGAGCCCTCTTCTACCCGATCAACCCGGGCCACGAGGAGGCATCCTGGAAACGCTTCCACGATGAGAGTCTGCACAGGTTCCTCAGGGGCACCTACGCCGGGGAATACGAGGCGGCGTTGGTCGCCGAGTTCGAGGCGATCCTGCCGGAGGTGCCCCCTTGGAAGCGCTGAACAGTTCCTCGCGGGCGTGGGCATCGAGCGAGGCGTGACGGGGAGCTCATGGTCGTCGGCACAGGCACAACCGCACGCGCCCTGACGGATGAAGAGGTCCGGAGCGCGATGGCCGAGGCGCTGGCGCCCGCCGACCTCGATGGCCGGCGGGTGCTCGTGATAGTCCCGGACAGCACCCGGACCGCTCCGGTCGCGCTCATCCGGGGCGTGCTGGATGAGCTTCTGAGGCGGCGGGTTTCGGCACTCGACTACCTCGTGGCGCTGGGCACCCACCCCGTCATGGAAGACGCGGCGCTCGGCACGCTGCTGGGCGTACCCGTGTACCTAGGAAGAGCCGGGGAATCGAGGGTCTTCAACCACAGATGGGACGTACCGGAGAGCTTCGTGACGCTCGGCACCATCCCCGCCGAAGAACTCGCGGCCGTGAGCGGAGGGCGGCTCGAGCTCGACGTGCCGGTGCGCCTCAACCGCCTCGTGGGCGAGCCCGGAGGGCGCTCGCCGTACGAACAGATTATCGTGTGCGGCCCGGTGTTCCCGCACGAGGTGGTGGGTTTCTCGGGGGGCAACAAGTACTTCTTCCCGGGGGTGGCAGGCGCCGAGGTCATCAACGTGACCCACTGGCTGGGCGCGCTGCTCACCAGCCGGGAGATCATCGGCGTGGCCGACACACCGGTTCGCCGCCTCATCGATCGAGCCGCGTCGTTGATCCCGACGCCACGGATGTGCGTCGCGCTGGTGATGCACGGCACCTCGCTGCACGGTCTCTACGTCGGGTCGATGGAGGAAGCCTGGAGGGCGGCTGCGGCCCTGTCGGCGGATCTCGACATCGTGCGCGTCAAAAGCCCGTTCCGACGCGCTCTCTCGGTCATCCCGGAGATGTACGGAGACCTGTGGACCGCGGCGAAGGGGATGTACAAACTCGAGCCTGCCATCGCGGACGGCGGCGAGGTGATCATCTTCGCCCCACACATCACCGAGGTGTCGTACGTTCACGGGAAGTACATCGAGGAGATCGGCTACCACGTGCGCGACTACTTCCTCGCGCAGTGGGACCGTTTCAAGGGCTTCCCCTGGGGTGTCCTGGCCCACTCCACGCACCTCCGAGGAGCCGGCACCTTCGAGGGAGGCATCGAGCGGTCGCGCATCCGGGTGACCCTCGCCACCGGCATCCCGCGCGAGCGGTGCGAGCGGATCGGCCTCGGCTACTTGGACCCGAGGACGGTCGACCCCGAGACGTGGGCGGGTCGCGAGGACGAGGGGGTGCTGCTGGCCAGAAGGGCCGGCGAGATCCTGTACCGAGTGGAGCCGGGGACCGACGGAAGGTGAGGACAGGCAGCACTGGGAGGAACCGCTGATGGAGAAGGCAGACATCGGGCTCATTGGGCTGGCGGTGATGGGCCAGAACCTCGTGCTGAACATGGACGACCACGGCTTCCGGGTGGCTGTCTTCAACCGGACCGTCTCGACCGTGGACGAGTTCGTCAACGGCAGCGCCAGGGGAACGAAGGTGATCGGAACGCGCTCGCTCGAGGAGTTGGTGAGCGTCCTCGAGCGCCCGCGTCGGGTGATGCTGCTCGTCAAGGCGGGCGCGCCCGTGGACGCCTTCATCGAGCGCCTGGTGCCGCTCCTGGAGGATGGCGACATCATCATCGACGGCGGCAACTCCAACTACCAGGACACGGTGCGCCGGGTCGCGGCGGCCGAGGCCAAGGGGCTGCTCTTCATCGGCACGGGCGTGTCGGGAGGCGAGGAGGGGGCTCGCCAGGGTCCGTCCATCATGCCGGGCGGGTCGCCCTCGGCCTGGCCTCACGTCAGGCCGATCTTCCAGGCGATTGCCGCCAAGGTGGAGGACGGGTCGCCGTGCTGCGAGTGGGTGGGCGAGAGCGGCGCCGGTCACTTCGTGAAGATGGTCCACAACGGCATCGAGTACGGCGACATGCAGCTGATCTCCGAGGCCTACCACCTCATGAAGGAGGGGCTCGGCCTTACCCAGGATGAGATGCACCGGGTGTTCGCCGACTGGAACCGGGGCGAACTGGACTCCTACCTGATCGAGATCACGGCCAACATCCTCGCCTTCAGGGACGAGGACGGTGAGCCCGTGCTCGAGAAGATCCTCGACGCTGCCGGGCAGAAGGGCACCGGCAAGTGGACGGTGATCTCGGCCCTCGACATGGGCATCCCGCTCACGCTGATTGCCGAGGCTGTGCTCGCGCGGTCGCTCTCGGCGTTGAAGGACGAACGGGTGGCCGCGGCCAAGGTACTGCAGGGGCCGCAGGGCCCGCGCACGGTTCCCGGGGACGGTGGGGCGTTCGTCGAGGACCTCCGGCGTGCGCTGTATGCGGCGAAGATCGCCTCCTACGCGCAGGGGTACATGCTGATGCGCGCGGCCGCGGCCGAGTACGGCTGGAACCTCAACTACGGAGGGATCGCCCTGATGTGGCGCGGTGGGTGCATCATCCGGTCGGTCTTCCTGGGCAAGATCAAGGAGGCGTTCGACCGCGATCCCTCCCTCCGCAATCTCCTCCTCGACCCATACTTCAGGGGCCAGGTCGAGGCCGCGCAGGCGGCGTGGCGCCGGGTTGTCGCGAGGGCGGTCGAGATCGGGGTCCCGGTCCCGGCGATGGCCAGCGGCCTGGCGTTCTTTGACGGGTACCGGCACGAGCGCTTGCCTGCCAACCTGCTCCAGGCGCAGCGTGACTACTTCGGCGCGCACACCTACGAGCGTGTGGACCGGCCGCGCGGCCAGTTCTTCCACACCAACTGGACCGGGCGCGGGGGCGGCGTGACGTCGACCACCTACAAGGCGTAGGGCGAAGGAGAGACATCGGGGGCAGAGATGAGCAAGCCGAGGAACGTGGTCGTCGCCCAGTCAGGCGGTCCCACACCGGTGATCAACAACACCCTGCGTGGCGTGGTCGAGTCGTGCCGCGAGCTGCCGGAGCGCTTCGGCACCGTGTACGCGGGCGTGCACGGGATCGAGGGGATCCTTCGCGAGGAGCTCCTGAACCTCTCCGCGCAGGACCACGAGGAAATCGCCCTCCTGCGGACGACACCGGCCGCCGGTTCGATCGGCACCTGCCGCTACAAGCTCAAGAAGGCTCAGCAGGAGGACTTCGAGCGCGTCGTCGAGGTCCTCAAGGCCCATGATGTCGGCTACCTCTTCTACATCGGCGGCAACGACTCCATGGACACCGCGGCCAAGATCGCGCAGCTTGCCCACGAGAGGGGGGTTGAGTTGGTGGCCACGGGCGTGCCAAAAACGATAGACAACGACGTCGGGGACGCGGAGTTCCGGCTCATCGACCACACCCCCGGGTACGGCAGCGTCGCCCGGTACTGGGCTCTGGCCGTGCAGAACGCCGATGAGGAGAACGCCGGCTCCTGCCCCTCCGACCCGGTGCTGGTGATGCAGGCGATGGGCCGCAAGCTCGGTTTCATCCCGGCCGCCGCTCGCCTCGCGGACCCCGAGCGGCGTATGCCGCTGCTGATATTCCTGCGCGAGTCCGGGCTGACGCTCGAAGCGCTCGCCGACCGGGTGAACGAGATGCTCCGGCAAAGGGGAAGGGC
>JALHTD010000364.1 GCA_022865555.1 Thermoanaerobaculaceae bacterium
CCCCACCGGCGAGACCTACAGCGGCTACCCGGCCGGCCCGCACCGGGAGTGGTTGAGGGAGACGGGGGCCGTCCACCTGCTTCCCCAGCTGATCAAGCGGGTCCGCGAATTGGAGAAGGCCGTGAAGAAGCTCCAGGAGGAAGAATGAGCGATCGCCCCGGACCCCTGATGGACGTCAACGCCATCGAGGCCATTCTCCCGCACCGCTACCCGTTCCTGCTCGTGGACCGGGTGCTGGAGCTGGAGCCCGAGCGCATCCTGGCGCTCAAGAACGTCACGTTCAACGAGCCGCATTTCACAGGCCACTTTCCCGGTGCGCCCGTCATGCCCGGGGTGCTCGTTATCGAGGCGATTGCGCAGGCCGGGGGCCTGCTGATGTTGCGCGACGTCCCTGACCGCCACGAGAAGCTCATCTACTTCACGGGCATCGACAACTGCCGCTTCCGCCACCCGGTCGTGCCGGGGGACCAGCTCCTGCTCGAGGTGACGCTCACCAAGCGCCGCCAGCGCTTCGCGGTCCTGCACGGCGTTGCGCGCGTTGGCGACAGGGTCGTGGCAGAGGCTGACCTCTCTTCGGCGCTGGTGGATCGGCCCAAAGCGGAGGCGTGATGGCGAGGATCCACCCCACGGCAGTCGTGGACCCGAGGGCCGCTCTCGCGGACGACGTCGAGATCGCGCCGTTCGTCGTGATCGAGGGCGAAGTCGAACTGGGGGTCGGCTGCGTGGTGGGCCCATTCTGTCACTTCGAGGGGTCGGTCCAGGTGGGGGAGGGTAACCGCTTCATCTCGCACTGCTCGATCGGGACCCCGCCCCAGGACCTCAAGTACAAGGGCGACCCGACGAGGGTCGAGATCGGTCCGGGCAACCTCTTCCGGGAGTACGTCACGGTCCACCGCGGCACCCCGGACGGCGGTGGGGTGACCCGCCTCGGTGGCAACAGTCTCTACATGATCGGCTCGCACATCGCCCACGACTGCCAGATCGGGGACCACGTGCTCTTCGCCAACAACGGCACGCTAGCGGGTCACGTCCACGTCGGCGCCCACGCCACGGTCGGCGCGCTGACCGCCATCCACCAGTTCTGCACCGTGGGCGAGTACGGCTTCATCGGCGGGGGGACGATCGCGACCAAGGACGTGCTGCCGTTCATGAAGACCGTGGGGAGCCGGCCCGCGCGATGCTTCGGGCCGAACACGGTCGGCCTCGAGCGCAAGGGGTTCTCCCCCGAGCGGCTGAGCGCGATCAAGGGCGTCTGGCGCCTGCTCCACAACCCGAAGCTCACGACCTCGGAGGCTCTCGAGCGCATCGGCGACGAGCTCGGCGACGCGCCCGACGCCATGCGCCTCGTCGAGTTCATTCGCACGTCAAAGCGCGGCGTCATCCTGGCCAACGGCTGATCGCAGGCTTCCAAACGCGGAACAACTCTCCATCATCACCCGTTGCAACTTGCGTGGCTGCCCTGCCCTCTGAGACACTCCCGGATGTGCGTGCGAGCGTGATCATCCCCTGCCACAACGGGGCGCGAACCCTGGCGGATACGGTTCGGTCCGCTCTTGGGCAGAGCCTGCCCCCGCTCGAGATCATCGTCGTGGACGACGGCTCCACGGACGGCTCCGGCGACGTCGCCCAGGGGGCCGGCGCCCGGGTGGTGGAGAGCGGGGCGCGAAGCTCAGGCGGGTCGCGCAACGTCGGTATCAAGGCTGCCTCCGGGGACGCCCTGGCCTTTCTCGACTGCGACGCTGTGGTGTCGCGGAACTGGCTGGACCGCGCCGCGGAGCACTTCGATCGCGACCCACGGGTCCTCGCCGTCGGTGCGTCCATCGCCAACGGCAGGCCCGACAGATACGGCGAGCTGGACTACTTTCTCAACCACTCGGAGTGGATGCGGGGGAAGCCGGGCCCGAGGCCGACGTTCCCGACCATGGCCGTGGTCTACCGGCGCGATGCGGTGGACAAGGTGCGCTTCCTCGAGGCCAGTTACGGCGAGGACACCACCTTCGCCCGCACCGTGCTGGCGGACCGGGGTGTGCTCTGGTTCGACCCGGAGATAGTGGTCACTCATTACCACGAGCGGTTGGACTGGGAGAGCTTCTGGGACAAGCAGGTGAACAACGGGCGCGCCCTCTACTGGACGCGGGTCCGCCTCGACCGGCCGGGCCGCATCCTCGTGCGCTTCCCGTTCTTGCTCTTCCTCTTCCCGCACCTGTGGATCGTGCTTGCGCGCATGGTCAGGGCCGGCCACGCCGGCAAGGCCGTGACGCTGTTCCCCTGGCTGGTGGCGGGGGAGGTTGCCCGGATCCGGGGCTTCCTGGAGTCCCGGAGGGATGCCAGGAGGAGTAACTCGTGAGCGGGCTTCGGGTCAGGCAGGGGGCGGCGCTGCTCCGCGACTGGGCGGCACCGGGCAGCGCCATCGCCCAGTGGACGCACTTCGTGACCTCGACGTGCAACGCGCGCTGCAAGCACTGCTTCTACCCGATCAACCAGCGCAAGAACGAACTGACGCTCGACGAGATCGCGCGCCTTATGCAGACGATGCCGCCGATCCGCCTGTTGCTCATCTCGGGCGGCGAGCCGTTTCTTCGTCGCGACCTGCCGGATGTCATGCGCGTCTACTTCGAGAACTGCGGCTTTTTCTCCGCCTCGATCCCGACCAACGGGTTCAACGCGAAGGTGATCGCCCAGAGCGTGGAGAAGATCTGCTCGATCTCCCCGGACCTGCATCTGGGGGTGGCGGTTTCGATCGACGGCTTCGCCGAGTTTCACGACACGATGAGGGCGGTCCCGGGCATCTACGGGAAGGCGCTGGAGACGCTGGAGGCCATGGTCGAGCTCTCGCGCCGGTTCCCGAACCTCACCGCGAGCGTGAACACCGTCTTCATGAGGGACAACCAGGGGGAGGTCGAAGCGTTCTGCGACTTCATCCACGAGCGCTACCGTCCCACCTACCACGCCCTGGTGCTGATCCGAGGCGACGCCTACGACCCGACGCTCAAGGAGAACCTCGACGTGGATCTCTACGTGAGAATCTCGGAGAAGCTCGACCAGCGCTACCCGCCGTCCGAAATGCACTCCGGGTGGCGGGGTGTACGGGCCCGCGCCCGGCAGGAGATCAACCGACGCCGGTACGAGTACATCGCGCGCCAGGCGAAGGGCGGGGGCTTCGAGCGCTTCTGCCTCGCTGGGGAGCGCGAGTACGTGATGACCGAGACAGGTGACGTCTACGGCTGCGAGCTGATCTCACACAAGCTCGGCAACGTGCGCGAGGTGGGGTATGACTTCGGCGTGATCAGAAAGGGCGCGGAGGCCGAGCGGTTCGTGCGCGAGAAGCACGGGCGGCTGTGCCGCTGCACCCACGAGTGCAACACCCGCACTCTGATTCTGTTCGACCGGAAGAACGCCCTGCCGGTGCTCGGCGCAATGCTGGGCGTCACGAAGCGCAAGTAGCGCTGGTTGGCACCGCTCGCCATTTTTCAAATTGTCGAAGGCTGACGCCTGGTGCTTGTGACCTTTCGTGGTTGAAACCCCGATGACTGGGTAGCAGACACGCCACCCGGCGCGGCAGGTGTCAGGCAGTCCGGGCTCAGGAACCTGCCCGAAGCTCCGCCCTGTAACGCCAGTTGAGCAGGAACAGTGCGCCGGTCAGCACGGGAGGCCCGGCAATCATCAAGAAGGTGGACCAAATGCCGAACGGTTTGTCCCACGCCCAGACGATGTACAGCACCCCCAACAGGATGAAGAGAATCCCGCCGATCCATTCCCGGCGCCAGGAGACCACAAGTATGGCAACGATGAGGAACGTCGGGATGAGGTGCATCAGAAAGGCAAGAGCCGTTTGCCAGAACCCTCTACCTTCACCGAAGACATCGGCGGCGAAGATGCTGATGAAGGCGGCAAACACGATGCACAGGACTCTGGGTGTCCAGTACAGCAGTCTCTTCAAGGGTCTCTCCATGGTGGCCTCCCCGCTCTACCGCGGCCGAGCGCCAACGAGCCGCTTTTTCCGGTCGGTGGTCACGCCGAGAACGATCTGCGCGTCTACGTCCCGCTCAACAGGA
>JALHTD010000030.1 GCA_022865555.1 Thermoanaerobaculaceae bacterium
CACCCGCCGCTGCAGTGCGGCGTCGTGGATGCGGATCGAGCCGCCCCCCAGCTCCACCCCGTCCATGACCACGTCGTAGGCGCGCGCCCGAACGGCGCCCGGGTCGCTCTCGAGCTTGTCCACGTCCTCCGGCCTGGGCGACGTGAACGGGTGGTGGCTCGCGTAGAAGCGCCTCGTCTCCTCGTCCCACTCCAGCAGGGGGAAGTCCGTCACCCACAGGAAGGCGTGTGCGTCCTTCGGGATCAGCTCGAGCCCGCGACCGAGCTCCACGCGCAGCGCGCCCAGAGCGGCGAACACGACCTTTGGGGTCCCTCCGACCACCACGAGGAGGTCGCCCTCCTCCGCGCCCGCGGCCTGCAGGAAAGCGGCGATCCCCTCATCGCCCATGGCCTTCTTGGCCGGCGAGCCGTACCCCTCCGCCGTCTTGCGGAACCAGACGACCCCGGGGGCGCCGTAGGGCTTCACCAGCTCCGAGAGCTCGTCCAGTTGCTTGCGGGAGAACGATGCACCGCCCTGCACCACCAGCCCCTTCACGCGCCCGCTCTCGGCGGCCTTGCGGAGGCCCTCGAAGGCGCACGCCCTCGCCGCCTCGCCGAGCTCGACCAGCTCCATGCCGAAACGGGTGTCGGGCCGGTCGCTGCCGAAGCGCTCGACCGCCTCGGCGAAGGTCAGGCGCGGAAACGTCGCGGGCGGGGTGATCCCCACGATCGGGAAGACGTGCGCGAAGAGCCCCTCGATGAGGGTGAAGATGTCCTCCTCCTCGACGAACGAGGCCTCGACGTCCACCTGGGTGAACTCGAGCTGGCGCTCGGCGCGCAGGGCCTCGTCCCGGAAGCACCGCGCGATCTGGATGTAGCGCCCGAGGCCGGCCACCTGAAGCAGTTGTTTGAACAGCTGCGGCGACTGCGGCAGCGCGTAGAACGTTCCCCGCGACAGGCGCGAGGGGACCAGGAAGTCGCGCGCGCCCTCGGGGGTCGAGCGCGTCAGGATCGGGGTCTCCACCTCCACGAATGCCATCTTGTGAAAGTATTCACGAATTGCGTAGGTGATGCGGTCGCGAAGCACGAGCGTCGCCATCATCTCCGGGCGGCGCAGATCCAGGTAGCGGTAGCGCAGCCGCAGCTCCTCCGACGCGTTGACCCGGTCCTCGACCACGAACGGCGGCGTCTCGGCAGCGGTGAGCAGCTCGATCGCCTCGGCCTCCACCTCGACCTCGCCGGTCGGCATCTCGGGGTTCACGGTCTCGGCCGAGCGCGGGGCCACCGTGCCCACCACGCGGACCACGTCCTCTTGCGACAGCTTCTCCCCCGCCTCGCGCAGCTCGTCGCGCAGCAGGACCTGCACCCACCCGTCGCGGTCGCGCAGGTCAACGAACACGATGCCGCCCAGGTTGCGGCGGCGGCGCACCCACCCCACAAGCTCGACGCGCCGCCCCACGTCGGCGGCGCGCAGGCTTCCGCAGAAAGGCCTTTCCCACGCTCGCATCAGCGTCGCTCCCATGTAATCCCTCCGCCGGCGACAGCAACGCCGGGATTCTAGCAGGGGACCTACCGGCGGCAGGCCGGCACGGCGCTAGACTCACGGCGACGACGGAGGAGACGGTCATGACGACGAGGAATGTTCACGGCCAGGTTCTGGCCGCCTGTGTGGCCGGTTTTGCACTCGTGGCACCGGCGTTGGCCCAGGCGCAGGAGGCCGCGACGGCAAGGGAGGTCAGGCTCGCGGCGCCGAGGGCAACGAGCGAGTTCTCCGTCGAGCAGGCGCTCAGGACGCGGCGCTCGCTGCGCTCGTTCGCCCCGACCCCTCTCACGCTCGCCGAGGTCTCGCAGTTGCTCTGGGCGGCGCAGGGGATCACCGGCGAGCGCGGGCGCCGCACGGCACCATCCGCCGGTGCGCTCTACCCCCTCGAGCTCTACCTGGTGGCCGGCAACGTGACCGGGCTCCCGAGCGGCGTCTACCGGTACCGCCCCGCGGAGCACGGGCTTGTGCAGGTGGCCGCGGGTGATCGCCGCGCCGAGGTGGCCGCAGCCTGCCGGCAGAGCTGGGTGGCCGAGGCGCCCGCGTCCGTGGCGTTCACTGCGGTCTACGCGCGCACCGCGAAGAAGTACGGGGAGCGGTCCGTCCGCTACGTCCCCATCGAAGTGGGCGCCGCCGCCGAAAACCTGGCTTTGCAGGCGGTCGCCCTCGGCCTCGGCACGACGGTCGTGGGGGCGTACGACGACGCAAGGCTCGCCGCGGCCCTCGGCAGCGCCGCCGACGAGCAGCCCCTCGCGCTGCTCCCGGTGGGGCGGCAGTAGCCGCTGGCTCGAGCCACCCGAGCCGGGAGGAGAACGGCCGCCCGCCGTCGATTCAGGCGGGCAGCGTCACGCTGCGCAAAAACTCGGCGCTGCGCTCGGGAAGCGAGGTGTTGATGAACATCCCGGTGCCGAGCTCGAACCCGGCGGACTTGGTCACCCGCGGGATGAGCGAGATGTACCAGTGGAAGTATTTGACCGCTCCCTCCTGCGGGGAGAGCGAGCGGATCACGAAGTTGTAGTCGGGGTCCTGGAGGCCGACGTAGAGCCGCGCGAGCACCTCGCGCAGAAGCACCTCCAGATCGGCTACCTCGGAGTCGGAGACGTCGCCGAAGTACGCACAGTGGCGCTTGGGGAAGATCCAGACGTGGAACGGGGACAGCGCCGCGTACGGCACGAACGCCGCAAACGAAGCGTTCTCCGCGATCACCCGCTCCCCGTCGTTAAGCTCCTCCTGCAACGAGCGGCAGTACAGGCACTCGCCCTTGTCCCCCCAGTGCCGCACCGCCTCCTCCAGGCGCGCACGCAACTGCCCCGGGAGCACCGGCATGCCGACGATCTGCGAGTGCGGGTGGATGAGCGATGTGCCCGCGGCCTCGCCGTAGTTCTTGAACACGATCACGTGCGCGATGCGCTGGTCGTCGTAGAAGGCGCGCAGGCGGTGGCGGTACGCGGCCAGGACGTGCTCCAGATGCCCGACCGGCAGGAGGGCCATGGTCAGGTTGTGCGCCGGGGTCTCGACGATCACCTCGTGGAGCCCCACCCCGGAGAGGAACGTCCGGAACCCGTCCACGTGGCGCTCGACCTCGCCTTCCGGCGTGAGCGCCGCGTACCGGTTGGGCACCGAGCGCACCATCCATCCGCCGCCGGGGGCGGCGACGCGGAACTGCTCGGCCGGCGTCTTGTCCTCGTTGCCCGGGCAGAACGGGCACTCGGGCGCGAACGCGGGGAGCGCGGCCTTCTGCTTCTTCTGGGTGAACTCCTCGGGGCGTCTGGCGCGCTCGGTCGCGATGATCACCCAGTCGCCGGTCACCGGGTTGGAGCGGATCTCGGGCATGGTGGGGCCTCCCTGCCGCGTGCGGATCGCATGCTGCGCTCTCGAGTTGCTCCTACCCGTCCTGGGTACACCGCCGGCGCGCCGCTGTCAAGCGCACCCTCGGAAACACTTCGCGCGAAACGGCGTACGCTTCCCAGGGGCGCACGCCCCCGGGGGGGTGTCATGGTCAAGTTTCTCCTCTGGCTGATCCTGCTGGTGCTGTGCTGGCCGCTCGCGCTCCTGGCGCTGCTGCTCTACCCGGTCGTCTGGCTGCTGCTCCTGCCGTTCCGCCTCCTGGGAATCGCGGTCGAGGGCGTCCTCGGGCTGTTCAAGGCGATCATCACGCTCCCCGCCCGGGTACTCGGCGGTCCCAACCGCGGCTAGGAAGAGGGAGCGCTCTCCCCCGTTTTCGCCTCTCCCGGGCGCTTGCGGCGGCGGCGGCGCTTCGTGACGGACGAAGGCTGGGTTTCGGAGGCGGCCTGCTCGCGGGGCTGCGGGCGCGGGCGCGGCTGCACCGGCAGGAACAGGGTGTTGTCGGCGTGCTTCACCGGTATGTCCGCGCCCAGGAGCTTCTCGATGGCAGGCAGCGAGTACACGAAGTTCTCGCAGGCAAGGGAGATCGCCTTGCCCTCGGCACCCACACGCGCGGTCCGCCCGACCCGGTGGATGTAGTCCTCGGAGTCCTGGGGGAGGTCGTAGTTGATCACGTGGGAGACGCCTTCGATGTGGAGGCCGCGCGAGGCGACGTCGGTGGCCACCAGGATGGGCAGCTTGCCCTCCTTGAAGTCGGAGAGGACCTTCAGGCGTCGCGTCTGGATCACCGAGCCGGTCAGGCCGCGCGCAAGGTAGCCGTGGCGCTCCAGCCGCTCGACAAGCCGGCGCGCCTCCTCGCGGGTGTTGACGAAGATCATCGTGCGGTCGCACCCCTCCCGCGCCAGCACTCCGAGCAGCAGTGAGAACTTCTCCCGCGAGCCGACGTGGTAGAGCTCCTGTTCGAGGCGATCGGGGGTGATCTCCTCAGGGTTCACGATGATCTCAGCGGGGTCCCGCATCTCGGAAAAGCCGAGCTGCAACACACGGGCCGAGAGCGTGGCCGTGTAGAACATCGTTTGGCGCTTGCCGGGCGCCGGCAACCGCCGTGTGATCTCGCGCAGGTCGTCGATGAAACCCATGTCGAACATGCGGTCCGCTTCGTCCACGACGAACACCTGAACGCCTCTCAGGGAGGTCACGCCCTGGCGCAGGTAGTCGAGCAGGCGGCCCGGCGTCCCCACCAGCAGGTCCACGCCGCGGACCAGCTCCGCTCGCTGCTCACGGTATTCCATGCCCCCGAAGACCGCCTCGGTGACGAGGCCGGTGTGGGCGCCCAGCTTCTCGGCGTCGGCCGCCACCTGGACCACCAGTTCGCGTGTGGGCGCAATAACGAGCGCCCGCGGGTGGCGCGGCTCCGGGGCCGGCGTGGCGAGCAGCCTGGTGAAGATGGTCACCAGGTACGCGGCGGTCTTGCCGGTTCCCGTCTGCGCCTGAGCCGCCACATCGCGGCCGGCGAGAGTCAACGGGAGCACTTCGGCCTGCACGAGCGTGCAGCGGGTGAAGCCCGCGTCGTCGAGGCCCTGCTGGACTTGCGGCAGAAGGTTGAACTCTGCAAAGGAGCGGTGCGAGAAGAGCGTACCCGGTTCACTCACGCCGGCAGTATAGCGGGCCGCGGGCCCTTCGCGGAGGCCCAGCTGGAAGGGGCTACGCCGCTGCATGCCTGCAGACTCTCAAGCCTGCTTTGGCGCGAGTCTGCTGTGGCGGAAGCTGTAGCCGGCGTAGATCGTCAGGCCAATGAGCAGCCAGACCAGGAAACGCAGCCATGTCACGAAAGGCAGGCTGAGCATGAGGTAGCCGCAGAGCACGATGCCGAGGATCGGGATCGCCGGGTAGAGCGGCGCTTTGAACGGGCGGTGGACCTCGGAGCGCGTCCGGCGCAGCACCAGCACGCCGGCGGACACGATCATGAAGGCAAACAACGTTCCGATGGAGCATAGCTCGGCGACGACATTGATCGGGGTGAGGGCCGAGGAGACCGCCACCACAATCCCCGTGATGATGGTCGTGAGGTAGGGAGTGCGGAAACGTTCGTGAACCTTCGACATCAGCGGCGGCAGCAGGCCGTCGCGCGACATCGCGAACAGGATGCGCGGCTGCCCGAGCAGGAGCACCAGCAGCACGCTGGTGATCCCGGCCAGCGCCCCGACGCTCACGACCACCGATGCCCAGGGCATGTTGAGCACGTTGAGCACCAGCGCGACCGGGTCGGCGACGTTGAGCTGCTTGTACGGCACCACACCGGTCATGATCGCGGCCACCACCACGTACAGGACCGTCGCCACCGCGAGCGAGCCCATGATGCCGATCGGCATGTCGCGTTGTGGGTTGACCGCCTCTTCGGCAGTGGTAGAGACCGCGTCGAACCCCACGTAGGCCAGGAACACGATCGCCGCCGCGGTCACGACACCCTTGAAGCCGAACGGCATGAACGGATTCCAGTTCGTGGGGTTGACGTACCAGGCGGTCAGCCCGATGAAGATGAGGATCACCACGACCTTGATGATCACCATGATCAGGTTGACGCGGGCGCTCTCCTTGATCCCGCGCACCAGAAGCCAGGTCAGCACCGCGATGATCAGCACCGCTGGTAGGTTCAGGATGCCGGGTTGCTGGCCCTGGGGCGCCCACGGCGGCGCGCACCAGGCGTGCGGCAGGCTCACCCCCATCGGCTGGAGCAGGTGGTTGACCAGGTTCACGAGGTACGCCGACCAGCCGATGGCCACCAGGCTCGCGCCGACCATGTACTCCAGGATCAGGTCCCAGCCGATGATCCAGGCCACGATCTCGCCCAGGGTGGCGTAGCCGTAGGTGTAGGCGCTGCCTGCCACCGGGATCATTGCGGCCAGCTCCGCGTAGCACAGCGCCGCGCACCCGCACGCCGCCGCCGCGATCACGAAGGAGAGGATGATGCCGGGGCCCGCGTGGTTGGCCGCCTCCACCCCAGGCAGCACGAAGATCCCCACCCCGATGATGCAGCCGATGCCGATCGCGATCAGGTCCCAGACCTTGAGCACCCGCCTGAGGCCGTGCTTCTCGTCCTCGGTCTCCTTCAGGACCAGGGTCAGGGGCTTGGTGCGCAGGAGCGACGAGCTCATCGGGCGAATCCTCCCTGAGGGTGCAGTGCCGCGGCGCAACGTCGCGTCACCTTAGCAGCCACCTTCAGTCAAAGGGAAGGGGAAAAGGGCAGAGGGAAGACGAGAACGGCACGATTGGCCCCCGCGCAGACAGCAGGCGCCAGTCTCAGTGCGGAGGGGCATCGCGCCGGGTGATCCACATCTCGACAGATGCGCGGCGGGCCGGCGTTTCGGCGCGCGGACGGAGCGCCTCCAGCGCGCCCTTCGGGCCACCGGCGTAGAGATCGTGGATCACGGCGCGCTCCAGGGAGGCCTGCCAGCTCCGGGGTGGCCGGACCCTGCTCGCGAGCAGCAGCGCACCCAGAAGGAGCGCCACGGCGACGAGCCGCTCGCCGCGCCGGCTCCCGGGTGTCGCCAGCATGAGGAGCTGCAGGGCGGCGAGCAACGCCAGGACTGCCAGCACGAAAGCGAGCACACTGGACGGCAGCCACGACGGAATCAGCACCCCGTCGGCCAGCAGTCCGGGCGCGAGCGTGAACGCGGGCAGCGGGACATCCTCGGGTGGGAACGGGAAGCTGGCCACCACGAGCCAGAGTTGTGCCCACCCCCAGAGCGCGCCCAGCGCGACGAGCACCCGTCCCCACGTCCGCTCCAGCGCGCTCTCCGCGCCCCGGGCCACGAGAACGAACACCAGCGGCAGCGCCGGGAGCAGGTAGCGGGGCCCGGGAAACCAGCCGCCGCGCCAGTTCGCGTAGCCGGACATGACCACCAGCAGGGCCAGGGGCGCGGCCGTCAGGGCGAACCGCGCGCCAAGTTCCCCCGGCCAGCGCGGCCTGACAAGCGCGCCAATCACGAACAGCGCAACCAGCGGCGCCCACACCGCGAGGCCGCGGCTCGGGGAGAAGAGCAGACCCGCGAGCCCTCCGAGGGTCGGCCAGGAGATCCCGAAGAAACCCTGTTTGACGAGAGCCGCGAACGACGCGTAGGTCTCGTGCCCGGTCGAGAACGCGAACGGCCCGCCGAAGCATGCGGTGTTGTAGGCGGCGAGCACCGCCAGCGGCACGAGCCCCCCGGCCGAGAATGCGAGCGCTCCACGCAAGCCGAGACGCCGCAGCGCGGCGAGAGCCACCGCCGCGGCCGGCAACGCAACCGGGTACTCGCAGACCACCGCCCACCCCAACAGGAACCCGGCGAGCATCCCCGCTTGCCAGCGCGGTCGCGACGAGCCGAGAAGCAGCAGGTACCCCGCCAGGAGCAGACAGGCCGTGAGCGCGTGCGAGAACAGCAGGAGCGAGGCGGCGAGCGCCGGAGTGCCGAGGGTGTAGGCCGCAACGGCCAGCGGACCCCCGCGCGGAAGGCTGGCCGTGCTGCGGGCCAGCAGGAGCACGCACACGACGAAGGGCAGCGAGGCCGCGAGCAACCTGCCGAGGACGAGCGTGAGGCGCAGCTTGCCCTCCGCGTCGCCCGCCGCGAGGCCGTGCGCCAGCAGTGCTCCCGGCAGCAACAAGGGAAGGGTACCGGGCGCCTTGTTGGGGAACAGGCGGCCACCTGCTATCGCGATGTCCTCCATGCCGCCGAAGCGCTCCACCTCGGCGCCGATCTCGAGGCTCCCACGCGAAACCAAGGCGAGCGCCTGGTAGGCCCGGGCGCGCTCGTTCGGGCTCTCGAACCGTGTCCAGAAGTTGACGACCACCAACTGGAGCACTACCACGATGCCGAGCGTGAGCAGCAGCCAGGTGCCGTGCACCGTCCGCGCGCCTCCGGGGGAGCTCACCGCGACAGTGTAGGACATCGCCTCAGCGACGGCGCACGCCCCCCCAAGCCGAATTCGACCTTGCGGACGACGACGCCTTGACCGGCCCGTCGCCAGACCGTAGGCTCGTCCAAAGCACGGTGTTCCCGCCGCATCCGAGCGGTCCCATGGACACTGCGCGGGACCGGCGTCGGGAAAGGAGCCTGGCCATGGTGACGGAACCCCGGACCGGAGGCGCGGCGCGGTGCAGTCACCACGGCCCCCACCCCATTACCTGCATCCTGCCGCCACACATGCTGCGCGCGATCGTGGAGCGCGGCACCCCCGAGCAGCGGGCGTGGGCCCTGCAGGCCCTTGCGGTCTCTGAGCGGATCCGTGGCCGGCGTGAGCTCCTCGGCGAGATCGCCACCGTGACCGCGACGCCGACAGAGGGCAAGCAGCGCTCGGTGTACGACGCCAAGAACGGCTCGCAGCTCCCCGGCACGCCGGCGCGCGCCGAGGGCGCCAGGCCGGTGAAGGACGTGGCGGTCAATGAGGCCTACGACGGCTCGGGAGCCACCTGGGATCTCTACCACGACGCCTACGACCGCAACTCCATCGACGACCGCGGCATGCCCCTCGTCTCCACGGTCCACTACCGGGTCGGCTACGACAACGCTTTCTGGGACGGCAGCCAGATGGTCTACGGGGACGGCGACGGGAAGATCTTCGAGCGCTTCACCAAGTGCATCGACGTGATCGGCCACGAGCTCACCCACGGGGTGATCCAGTACGAGGCGGGGCTCGCTTACGCCGACCAGCCGGGCGCCCTCAACGAGTCCTTCTGCGACGTGCTCGGGTCGCTGGTCAAGCAGCGGTCGCTCGGGCAGAGCGCCGGGCAGGCGGACTGGCTGATCGGCGAGGGCCTGTTCAGGCCAGCGAGCAGGGGAACGGCGGTACGCTCGATGGCTGCCCCCGGGACCGCCTACGACGACCCGCTCCTCGGCAAGGACCCGCAGCCCGCCGACATGGCGCACTACGTCGAGACCGCCGATGACAACGGCGGCGTTCACATCAACTCCGGGATCCCGAACCGGGCGTTCTTCCTGGCGGCAACGGCGATCGGAGGTTACGCCTGGGAGATGGTGGGCAAGGTCTGGTACGTCACCCTGCGGGACCGGTTGCGCCCTGACTCGGATTTCAAGGCGGCCGCCACCCTCACGGTGGCCGTCGCCGGCGAGCTTTTCGGGGCCAGAAGCACGGTCGCCGGCGCGGTCCGAGTCGCCTGGAAGAAAGTAGGCGTACTCTAGACGCACCATGCGCGTGAGGTTGGAGCGCTCCGGGGGTTTCGCCAACATCCGCAGGACGTTCACCGCGGACGCGAAGACCCTTGCGCCCGTGCAGGCCCAGGAGCTGCGCAGCCTGGTGGAGGCCGCCGACCTCGCCCACTTCCCCGAGGAGCCGACGCCGCGCCCCGGCAGGCCCGAACGTTTCTACTACCGGATCACCATCGAGCACGAGGGAGCCGAGCGCTCGGTCACGGTGGCCGAGGATTCGGCGCCGGAGGCCCTGCAGCACCTCATCGACTGGGTCCTGCACACCGCGCAGGGCTAACACATCCAGCCGCAGGCCGGGCGGAGCGCCCTGTTCCCACTAACGCGAGGAACACCGCTCCGTTTCGTTGCGTGGCTCGCTACGGACGCCCGTGTGCGGGGTTTCCAATCCGCCCCGCAGGTGATTAGCCTAAAAAAAGTGGGCCGTCCCATGACGCCAAAGTGGGGCGTATTCCATCCGCCCCACGGGTGAAGCGGCCATCGTTCCGAAGGCCGGGGGGTCCCCAGCGCGCGTATCGGCGCCGGGAAACGCGGGCGGCCGAAGGCCGAACCGCGAGGCTCACGGTGCCGGGACGCGCTGCTGGGTCACGGCCGGAGGAATCTCGGTCCGACGCGCGCGAGGACCGAGAGGCCGCGAACCCGAGGGGCAAGAAAAAAGCTCTGCCGCAAGGCAACAGAAAGGCACGTCACTCGGCGCGCAGGGCATCAACCGGGTCGAGTGCAGCGGCGCGGCGGGCGGGGATCACGCCCGCGGCGATGCCCACCACCAGGCTCATCACCAGTGCGGCCACAACGGCGCCGGCAGGCGTCGCGAGCGGCAACCCTGGCACGAAAGCCCGGGCCAGGATCTGGACGCCGAAGCCAAACCCCCCGCCGGCGATGCCCCCGGCCGCCGCCAGCAGCGTCGCCTCGAGGAGGAAGAGCCGCTGCACCCCGCGCTCGGTGACGCCGAGCGCCCGCAACAGGCCGATCTCTCCGGTGCGCTCGTGCACCGAGATCCACATGATGGTGAGGATCCCCATCGCCCCCACGAACAGCGAGATCCCCGCGATCGCCGTGACGGCCGCCGTGATGATGCCGATGATCCGACCAAAGGTGTCCAGCATCTCGGTCTGGGTCGTGACGGTGAAGTCCTCCTCGCCGCGGTGGCGCGCCGTGAGCACCGCCTTGACCCCCGCCACCACGCCGGGGACCGCCTCTGCGCTGCGCGCCACCACGTCGATGGCCATCAGCTCGCTCTGGTTAAAGACGTTCATGGCGGTGGCCACCGGGATGTACGCCGAGTCGTCGATGTCGAAGCCGAGCAACTGCCCCTTGGACTCCATCACGCCGATCACCAGGAACCCCCAGCTGCCGATGCGCACCCGCCGCCCGAGCGGGGAGACCGAGCCGAACAACTCGCGCGCGAGCTTCGGCCCCAGGACCACGAACGCCCCCTGCCGGTGGGGGTCCATCTCGGGCAGGAAGCTCCCCTGCGACACCGTGACCCGCCATGCCGCAGGGAGCTCGTGGGTGACGCCGTAGACGTAGACGCTGCGCCCCCGAGCCTCCGCCTCCACGCGCGCCTGCCCGAAGGTGGCCGGCACGACCTCCTCGACGCCGGGGATGCGCCGCAGCGCCTCGGCATCCTCGATGGTGAGCTTGTGGGTCGTGCCCCCGAACGCGCCCGCGAAGCCGAACGTCTTCACCTTCCCGGGGTTGATCTCCATCAGGTTGGTGCCGAACTGGGAGAACTGCGACACGATGTAACGTCGGGTGCCCTCCCCGAGCGACGTGAGCAGCATGACCGCGGCCACCCCGATCGCGACCCCGAGCGCCGAGAGCGCCGAGCGCAGCCTGTGGCCGGTGAGAGCGCCCAACACGAAGCGGAAGAGCTCCACGTTCTCCATGACTATCGTTTCGCCAGCGCAGCCACCGGGTCGAGGCGCGTGGCCCGCCGCGCCGGCCACACGCCGAAGCCCACGCCCACCGCGAACGACAGCGCGAGCGCCGCGGCGACGGCCCAGAGAGGCGGCGAGGCTGGAAAGTTCGGGTAGATCCCGACGAACGCGCGAATCGCCCCGGCGCCCAGCGCGAGCCCCGCAACGCCGCCGCCGGTCGCGAGCAGCACGGCCTCGGCGAGGAACGCGGCCAGCACCTGCCGGTCCTGCGCCCCGAGCGCCTTCAGGAGGCCGATCTCGGCCCGCCTCTCCGTCACCGAAACCAGCATCACGTTCATGATCCCCACCCCAGCCACGGCAAGCGACACCGAGGCGATCCCCACCAGCGCGAGGGTCAGCGCGTTGAGGATCGACGAGAACGCAGAAAGCAGGGCGTCCTGGGTGATCACCGTGACGTCCTCGACGCGGTGCCGCTCCGCCATCAGCTTCTCCACGTCACGCCTGGTCAGGCTCATCTCATCCCGCATCCGAACGTCCACCAGGATTCGAAACAGGGACGAGCGGTTGAAGACCCGCATGGCGGTGCGCACCGGGATCAAGACGAGGTCGTCCATGTTGAAGGTCAGCGAGCGCCCGCGCGGCGCCAGCACCCCCACCACCCGGAAGCGCCAGGGCCCAACCCGCACGATCTGACCGAGCGGGTTCTCGTTCCGGAAGAGCTCCTGGGCGACCGTGACCCCGAGAACGATCTCGCTGCCCCCCTGGTCGGGGTCGCCCGGGGGCAGGAACTTGCCCGAGCCGATCGCCAGCCTGCGCACGGCGGCAAAATCCGCTGTCGTGCCGAGCACCGGCACCGCGCGCCCGCGGTCCTTGAAGTGCACGGTGTCGGTGGCCACCGCCAAGGGTGCGGACCTGCGTACCCGCTGCAGTCTCGCGATCGCGCGGTAGTCATCGAGGGTGAGGTCGTGGGTCACGCCGCCGAACGGGGGGCCGCCTGTCGTCTCCACCTTACCCGGGAGCACGACGAGGAGGTTGCTGCCGAGGGCGGCGAACTGGTCCACCACGTAGCGCCGCGCCCCTTCGCCGAGGGCGGTGAGGGCGACTACCGCGGAGATCCCCACTGCCACACCGGTGACCGACAGCGCCGTACGAAGTCTGTGACCTCGCAGAGCCCCCGCGGCAAACGCCAACAGGTCCCAGAACCTCACGCGCTCCCCCCCACGAGCTCACCGTCGTCCATCCGGATCACGCGCTTCGCCCTCTCCGCAATCGCCGGGTCATGGGTCACCACCACGAGAGTGAGCCCGCGCGCGTTCATGCGCTCGATCAGCTCCATCACCTCGCCCGCCGAGGCCCGGTCAAGGTTGCCGGTCGGTTCGTCGGCCAGCAGTACCGCCGGGTCCATCACGACCGCCCTCGCGATCGCCACCCGCTGGCGCTCGCCACCGGAGAGCTGGTCGGGTCGATGTGTGGCGCGGTGCGAGAGCCCCACCGCCTTCAGCGTCTGAGCCGCGCGCTCCCGGCGCTCCTCCGGGGGCGTCCCCGCGAACAGCATCGGCAGCTCCACGTTTGCGAGCGCCGAGAGACGCGGGAGCAGATGGAAGAACTGGAAGACGAAGCCGATACGGTGCCGGCGGATCAGCGACCGCTCCTCTTCCGAAAGCGTGCCGACCTCGCGCCCCTCCAGCAGGTACCGCCCCTTCGTCGGCCTGTCGAGGCAGCCCACGATGTGCAGCAGGGTGGACTTGCCGGACCCGGAGGGCCCGACCAGCGCCACGTGTTCGCCACGCTTGATCGTGAGGCTCACCCGCTTGAGGGCGTGCACCTCCCCTTCGCCCACCCTGAAGATACGCCAGACGTCCTCGAGCTGGATCACCGCGCGCCCCGCGCCCGCGCCCGCGTGCCCGGCTTGATGTCCGGTGAGTCGCGAGAGGTCACGACAAGCTCGCCGACGGTCACGCCGCCCTTGACCTCGGTGAACTGCCAGTTGCGCATCCCGGTGGCGATCGTGCGCTCCTCGAGGCGCCCGTTCTTGAGCACCAGGACCTTGCCTCCCTCGGCGATCGCCGCGGTGGGGATGCGCGGCACACCCTCGCGCCGCGCGAGGATGACCTCCACGTCGGCCGACGTGCCGGGGAGCAGTCCAGCCGCCACCTGTGGATCCGCGAACTCCACCTCGATCTCGACGGTGCGGTTCTGCTCCAGGACGTCGAGCACGTACGGGGCAACGCGCACGAGGCTGCCGGCCAGCTTCTCGCCCGGACGGGAATCGACCGTGAGGCGAACCTCCTGCCCGACCCGCACGCGCTGGGAGTCCACCTCGTCGATCGGGGCGGAGACGTACACCGAGCCGGGGTCGATGAGGTCGAGCACGGCGGGGATCGGCACCCCGGGCGGAGCCGGGGTGATCCACTCCCCCACCTCGGTGCTGCAGTCCGCGATCACCCCGGAGAACGGCGCCCGAACCACGGTGAGCGCCAGCTCCGCCTCGGCAAGGCCGACCTGGGCGCGAGCCTGGTCGCGCGCGGCGAGGACCGCCTGGCAACCCGCGCGGGAGCGGTCGCGGTTGCTCTCGAGCGTGTCCAGGTCCTGCTGGCTGGTGATCCCATCGACGGAGAGCGCCTTCCCACGCCGCAGCTCCTTCTCCGCCAGCTCGGCGGCCAGGCAGGCCTCCGTGGCCCGCGACTCGGCTGTCTTCACCTGCTCGTGCGCAAGAGCGACCTGAGCCCGCTGCACCGAGTCGTCGAGCCTGAGCAGCAGCGCTCCCGCCTGGACCCGTGCCCCCTTGCGGAAGGGAAGCTCGGTGACGCGCCCGCCGAGTTGCGGTGAGAGCCTGGCGCGGAGACGCGCCTTCACCGTCCCGGCACGGGTGTT
Organism: Thermoanaerobaculaceae bacterium; assembly: GCA_022865555.1. Lineage (GTDB taxonomy): Bacteria > Acidobacteriota > Thermoanaerobaculia > Thermoanaerobaculales > Thermoanaerobaculaceae > RBG-13-68-16. Next base: position 14,318 of record JALHTD010000030.1, read on the forward strand.
GGTGACGGTCTCTTCCACCGTCCCAGGTTCGACACGCGCCACCTCCACCGGCACTGGGCTCGAACGGAAGACCAGCAGGCGCAGCGCGACCGCCGCGACGAGAGTTGCGACCACGACGACCAGCCAACGGGGGGTTCTGCGCATGTCATGATTGTACGCACCGATGGCGCCGGCGGCCACGGCTCGGCCCGCGAAACTTCGACACGCCTTGCACCGGCCAGCGGTCTCGGGCATGCTCGGGAATCGGAGGGACCATGAAGCGCAGACTCGCGGCGGTTCTCCTCGCCCTGCTCACCGCGACGCTCCTGACGGCGGCCGAGGTCGCCCGCCCCCACGTCCTGGTCACCAACGATGACGGCATCGACGCGCCCGGCCTCGCAGCGCTGGTCGAGGCGCTCAGGGTCGACTACCGGATCACCGTGGTCGCCCCGGCCCAGGAGCAGAGCGGCATGTCGCACAGCATCACCTATCGCACCCCCGTCCTCGTGGAGGAGCGTCCGGGCACCGAGGGTGTACGGCGCTTCGCCGTTTACGCCCAGCCCGCCACCTGCACCCGCATCGCGGTCACGGCCCTGCTGGCGGCCGATCCACCGGTCCTCGTGCTCGCGGGGATCAACCGCGGCGACAACTCCGGCCGCGCGACCTGGCTCTCCGCCACAGTGGCCGGAGCGCGTGAGGGGGCGCTGGCCGGACTGCCGGCGGTGGCGTACTCGGCGGCGGCACCTCGCGGCGCGGATCCTGACTGGGCCGCCGCCGCGCGCTGGGCGAGGCTGGTGCTGCAGCGGTTGCGGGTGGCGGGGTTGCCCGCGCAAGGCCAGCTGATCAACGTGGAGATCCCACACCCGGCCGCCGGGGCGTGCGGGGTCCTCGTGACGCGCGCGGGCATGGCCCCGAACCGCGAGGACCGTTATGAGGAAAAGGTCGGGCCGAACGGGGAGCGGCTGTTCGTGAACCGCTTCGCGCCGCCGGATACGGACATCCCCGGCACCGACGTCCGCGGCCTGGCGGACGGCTTCGTGACCGTGACCTCGCTGACGCTGGACCAGACCGACTACCGCGGGCTGCCGGCACTGATGGCGGTACCCTGGGCTGCGGCCCCGCTCCCGGCGGCGACCGCTGCACCGTAGCCCCGGGTCCCCCCACGGCGGGAGCGCCGCAGGGCCTCGCGGGCGGCTACACTGGCCGAACGGTCGGTCCGGACAACGGGGAGGTAGCCGTGGGTGAGCGCGCACGCTTTTCCGACCTCTTCGAGGCGCGGGAGCGGCTGTCCGAGGCGGAGCTGCGCTTCGAGCGCAGACGCCGCACCGTCGGGCTGGTGTTGGGCCCGCTCGCGTTCCTCACCCTCATGATCCTTCCTCCCGGGGGGCTCGCGCCGGGGGCGGCACGCCTCACGGCCGTCCTCGCCTGGGTACTCACCTGGTGGATCACGGAGGCGGTCCCGATCCCGATTACCGCGTTGCTCGGACCCGCGCTTGCGGTGCTGTGCGGTGTGGGCGGAGCCAAGGAGATGTTCGCTCCCTTCGGAGATCCCGTCATTTTCCTGTTCCTTGGGAGCTTCGTCATCGCTGAGGCGATGTCGGTCCACGGGCTCGATCGCCGCATAGCCTATGCGATCCTGAACCGCCGCTGGGTTGGCTCCTCCTCGACGCGCATCCTTCTCGCGTTCGTGGGCATCACGGCCGGCCTCTCGATGTGGCTTTCCAACACGGCCACCACCGCGATGATGTACCCGATTGCCATGGGCGTGCTGGCCGCGCTTTCACGCCTCTTGAAGCGCGGCGATGGCACGCCCAGCAACCTCCAAGAAATGCGCTTCGGCACAGCGCTCATGCTCGTCTGCGCGTACGGCTCCTCGATCGGCGGCGTTGGCACACCGGTGGGAACGCCCCCGAATCTCATCGCCCTTGGACAGCTCGCGGAACTGACCGGCACGAGGATCCCGTTCTTTCAGTGGATGGCGATCGCTCTGCCAATCGTGGGTGCGATGCTCGTTTTCGCGGTGCTCTACTTCCGGTTCGCCTTTCCGCCCGAGGTGGGGAAGATCGAGGGCAGCGCCGAGTTCATCGCCGAAGAGAGGGGAAGGCTGGGCCCCTGGAAAGCTGGCGAACGCAACGTCCTGGTCGCCTTTCTCATCACGGCCTCTCTCTGGGTGCTCCCTGGCGTTGCCGGGATCGTGTTGGGGGCAGACAGCCCCGCGACCAGGGCGCTCACCAACCTCCTGCCCGAAGGCGTTGTGGCGCTCCTCGGCGCGGCGTTGTTGTTTGTTCTGCCGGTGAGCTGGAAGGAGCGACGCTTCACCGCGTCCTGGACCGACGTGTCGCGAATCGACTGGGGCACGCTGCTGCTCTTCGGCGGCGGGTTAGCCCTCGGCGGCGCGATGTTCAAGACGGGGCTCGCTGACACTGTCGGGCACGCGCTCACGGGGCTGACGGGTGCGCGATCGCTGGTGGCCTTGACTTTCCTGTTCAGCGTATTCGCCATCTACTTCACCGAGGTCACTTCCAACACCGCGACCGCGACCATGCTGGTACCACTCGCCATTGCCGCTGCAAAGGCCGCAGGAGTGTCCCCGGTCGAGCCCGCCATAGCCTGCGCTATCGGCTGCAGCATGGCGTTCATGCTCCCAGTCGCCACCCCGCCCAATGCGATCGTGTACGGCTCCGGGTTCGTGCCGATCACCAAGATGGTCCGGACTGGCTTCTGGTTCAACATCGCCGCCTCGCTTATCGTCCCCACCGGAGTGCTCGTCATGTGCCATCTTCTCGGTGTGTAGGCAACCTCGGTCTTCGTCGGCACTGCACACAAGGCCTTTTTCTTCGAATGGTTGCGGAGCGACGCCTTGCCCATGGCTGTCCCGAGGCGTAATCTAGTTTGTTTGAGGTGAGCATGCCCGGAGTTGTCGACAAGGTTCTCGAAGTCTTCATGGGTTCCAAGCACGAGCGGGAGATGAAACGCCTCGCCCCTCGGGTTTCCGAGATCAACGCAATGGAGGCGGACCTCGAGGCGCTCTCCGACGAGGAGCTGCGCTCCCGCCTCGCCTCGATCCGCGATCAGGTGCGCGCGGCCACCGCCGAGCTCCCCGAGGAGTACGTGGACCGCCGCAAGCTCGTTCAGGACGTGCTGGACTCGCACCTCGTCGAGGTGTTCGCGATGGTTCGTGAGGCCTCGAAGCGCGCACTCGGGATGCGCCACTTCGACGTCCAGCTCATCGGCGGCGTGGTGCTCCACGACGGCAAGATCGCCGAGATGAAGACCGGCGAGGGCAAGACGTTAGTGGCGACCCTGCCGGTGGTCCTCAACGCCCTCACCGGCCGCGGCGTGCACGTGGTCACGGTCAACGACTACCTGGCCAAGCGCGACGCCGAGTGGATGGGCAGGATCTACAAGTTCCTCGGGCTGTCGGCGGGCTGCATCCAGAACCAGATGGACGACGCCGAGCGCAAGCTCGCGTACCAGGCGGACATCACGTACGGCACAAACAACGAGTTCGGCTTCGACTACCTGCGCGACAACATGAAGTTCGAGGTCGAGAACATGGTGCAGCGCAGTCACGGGTACGCCATCGTGGACGAAGTGGACTCGATCCTCGTGGACGAGGCGCGCACCCCTCTCATCATCTCGGGTCCGTCCGAGCTCTCGGTGGACCTCTACTACGACGTCGACCGCATCATCCCGAGGCTCGCCAAGGGCGAGGAGACCAAGGACAAGCACGGCAACAAGACCACAACCGGCGACTACCTCCTCGACGAGAAGGCGCACACCGCGACGCTCACCGACGAGGGTGTCGCCAAGGCCGAGAAGCTGCTCGGCGTCCCGAACCTCTACGACCCCACCAACATCGAGACGCTCCACGCCGTCCAGCAGGCACTTCGCGCCCACGCCCTCTACCAGGTCGACCGCGACTTCATCGTCAAGGACGGCCAGGTGATCATCGTGGACGAGTTCACCGGCCGCCTGATGCCCGGCCGCCGCTGGTCGGACGGGCTGCACCAGGCGGTGGAGGCCAAGCAGGGCGTGAAGATCGAGGCCGAGAACCAGACCCTGGCCACGATCACGCTGCAGAACTATTTCCGCATGTACGAGAAGCTCGCCGGCATGACCGGCACGGCGGAGACAGAGTCAGACGAGTTCGCCCACATCTACGGCCTCGACGTCGTGGTGATCCCGACCAACCGTGACATGATC